>CALCCH010000392.1 GCA_937899855.1 uncultured Saprospirales bacterium
CGCCCCGGAGCCTCCACAATCGCTGTGTAAAAAAGCCTCGTCGAGTATCAATTCGGCCCCGGGCATCACCGTGATCTGTCCATCTTTGGGGAAGGAAGCCCGGCAGCTGATTTTGAGTACGCCCCCCGACTCGACGGTGAGGTGCCCAGCCAGATCGCGCGAAACGGACCAGTGGACGGAGTCGCGGATGCTGATGTTTTGGGTCGTATCCAGATCGCACCAATTGCGGACGAGCAGCTTGCGCTGTTTGGAGCTGATGTTGGCAAAGTTACGGTGGATTTTACTCAGTTGGCAGGGGGTCCAGGCGTTTTGATTCAAATTGTAGTCCATCACATTATTTGAATTGAGGGAATCGCAGGCGCTACCGTCCTTGGTGCGGTGCCAACAATTGGGGTGGCGGGGGGTATCGTCACAGCCATCGTTGCTACGCCAGGTATGATGAATGCCCAGGACGTGCCCAATCTCGTGGTTGAGCAATCCGCGAAATAGCCAGGGTTGGTAGCCCTTTTTTTCTACGATTCCTGAGATCTTGATGGAGGTCCCCAGGGCGATGCCCGTTTGGCGTTCGCGGTAGGTTTTGGAGGCCACGCTATCCGGGTGATGGGGCATGACGAAGACGTTGAGTACCGAATCGGGCTGTACACAGTATTTTTCCAGCACCTTCTTACTGGTGCTGTTGCGATTGCGACCTTCGTGGATGAAGTAGTAAAGCTCATCGTCGTAGTGAAAATAGATACCCTCTCCGTCGGGATTATTTTTGGCGGGACTCAGTACGTAGCGGTACTGGGTAGGATAGGTGGGGGTGGTATTGCCGAGGGGCAAATTCATCGACGCGTTTTTGGACAGGTCGGAAATGGCTTGGGCGATGAGGTCACGGGCAAAATGGGTGCCCGTCTTGATCGAATAATTGGCCGAGCTATCGCTGTGGTTCATAAAGTGAAAATTCACCCGTACGTAGCGCATCGGGGGGGAATAGATGGCGGGATCGTAGCCCTCGCGGTCCTGACAACTCCGGCGGCGGGGCCTTTCGTTGCTGCGCTCCAGTCGGACGACCTCCGTTTCGGTCAGCGGGCGGATGGACCGCTGCTGGGTACGACAGGCGGCGATGAGCATCACCAGACCCACGCCGCAGAGCAGCAGCAGGTGGCGAGCGGGGGGGGCGGTGAAGTTCATAAATGTATGATGATTATAATTAATTGGTAAAAATTAATATTCGAGTATAAGTTATTGATAAATTGGTGATTACGAATATGTAAATAAAAATGTATTTCGTTTTTATGGAATTGACCCTCCAAAAGCGTCTATGTAGGGCCATTTTTCTTTTTTCGGGATCCGTGCACGTACCCGAAAAGCAATGGAAGAAAGCACCTTGCGGTGGCGCGACCACCCGGTGACTGCGGCGGAGCCATGGGCAAAGCCGAGACCGGGATGGGGGCGGCTGCCGGCGGTGGCGGGAGGGTGGGCCCACCCTCCGACCCTCAAATCATGCTTTTGAAAATAAAATAATCATATACGATCATTTCACTTTTCCTGCTCTCCTTCCATCACCTGAATGAAATAGGCCAATTTGTACCAATCAAATACGTGTAAATTGGGCCGGCTGGAGTGAAAATTTTGCAGCATCACCCTCTCCGACCATTTACCCAGTAGCCCCACCGTCCGACTCAGCCCCCAGCGTTTGAGACGCTGGTAGGCATCCAACAAACGCGTTTCGATCCCCAGATTCTGTCGCGTGATGCGCCCCAAATTGTCCAGGGCCTGGCGACTTTTGGCTAAAAATGCCGGGGTTTTTTCCAGCCCGATGAGTTCCAGGGGATTATAGAGGTGGACGATGCGGTGTCCCCGTTATTTCAACTCCAAGCCAAAGAGCGTGTCCTCGTGGCCGTATTCCCGGAGACTCTCCTCAAATTGAATGTCCAAAAAGAGGGCTTTGGGGATGACAAAGTGGTGGGTCAAGAAAGCATTGTAAGGCGTTTGGGCGCGCTCACTGGCCAGCTTTTGCTCCCGCCGCCGGCCGTAGTACCAATGAAAATAGTGCTCCAGAGACTGGGGCGGAATGCGGGAATATACCCTCCCTCCGCACAAAATGGTATCTGGCCGGGCCGCTTGTCGGTATTTTTGGAGGTAATCGGGGCGGACCACCTGCGAATCACAGTCGATAAAGAGCAAGTAATCGTGCCGCGCCGCTCGCCCCAGTAGGTTGCGGATGCGCGAACGGCCCACATTTTCTGGTAATTCCTGGTAGCTGACCCCGGGCAAGTCCCCAATTTGTCGGTTGAGCCGGCGGTATTTTTCCCCCGACCGGTCATCGTAGCACAAAATCTCGTAAGGCATCTGCGCCTCCCGGCACTGCCGCTCCAGGTCGCGGACCAATTGGCGGACGTCAAAATTATAAATTGGCAGTAAAATGGATAGCATACTAATGTCGTTTGGTCGGTGTACCTAAAACGAGCACAAATTGCAAAAAACAATTGGAATCACCAGTAACTGTAAAAAATCATACTTTCAAAAAAAACTGAAAGTTCATTTGGCTTGTTGTATCTTTGAACGCAAAATACTCCGCAATTTATGAATGCTGCCACATCATTGGCCACAATTATTGAGGATAAGTCCCTCAGTGCCGATTTGCGACAAATCGCTGACAAAGTGACCCGGGGAGAACGGATTACGGAAGCCGAGGGCTTGGTGCTCTTCGAAACCGGGGAATTGTCCTACCTAGGAGCGCTCGCCAACTACCTGCGCGAGCAGCGCCACGGCGATCGGACCTACTTCAACCGCAATTTTCACGTCGAGCCTACCAACGTTTGCCTCTACACCTGTACGTTTTGCTCTTACTCCCGCCTCATCAAAAAGCGGGACGAGGGCTGGGAATACTCGCTCGATGAGATCATGGACCTCATCCACAAGTACGACGACCAACCCGTCACGGAGGTACACATCGTCGGTGGCGTCATGCCCCAGTACAACCTTCGTTTTTACCAAGACCTCTTTGGGGCCATCAAGGCCCACCGGCCGGACTTACACATCAAGGCGCTGACTCCAGTGGAATACCACTACATCTTTAAAAAAGGCAAGGTGTCCTACGCCGAGGGAATGCGACTGATGAAAGAAGCCGGTCTCGATTCGATGCCGGGTGGGGGTGCCGAAATTTTCCGCACCGAAATTCGCGGCCTAATCGCGGGTGGAAAGTGCAGT
>CALCCH010000393.1 GCA_937899855.1 uncultured Saprospirales bacterium
GCTTCGCAGGCGGGGGTGAAATTGGCCGTGTTTTCGGTGATCACCAGACCAAAGTCGCTCTGTTGGAGGGCCCCCGCATCATTGAGCCCGTCACCGATCATCATCAGCTGACCACTGGCCTGCCAATCCTTGATGGCCCGGAGTTTGTCCCGGGGACTTTGTTCGAAAAAGAGGGCGCGTCCCTCCTCGAAGTAGGGGGCCAGCCGGTCGCGTTCGCGGTCCCGATCGCCACTGAGCAGGGAGAGGCGAGCGACCCGGGCGAGCTGGGCGAGTACTGCGGCCAAGCCCCGGCGGTAGCGGGGCTCCTGATAAAAGCTGCCCCAATACTGCCCGTCGATGGAGAGGTGAACCCCCGCCGTCGATTGGGCGGTATCGGGAAGGCCAATGAAGTGCGGGGCGCCGAGCCGAAGTTGATGCCCCGCCACCGTGGCCCGAGTGCCACGTCCCTGATGTTCTTCAAAATGCTGGATCTCCGGGGCGGGCTCCACCGCCAAATTCGCCGCCAGCTGGCGACTGAGCGGGTGACCCGACTGGCGGGCCAGGCCACTGACCCAAGCTCGCTGCTCCGGGCTCAGGGGCCGGCCCCGATAGTGGAGGGCTCCGGCCTGTACCTCCGTCAGCGTACCGGTCTTATCGAAGACGATGTGGTTGATCCGGGCTAGGTTTTCGAGGGCTTGTGTGTTTTTGAGGTAAAAACCCCGCCGCCCCAATATGCGCAGGACATTGCCCAGGGTAAAGGGGATGGACAGGGCCACGGCACAGGGGCAGGCAATGATGAGAACGGCCGTGGCGGCTTGCCAGGCAATGTTGGGGGCGTGGCAAAGCCAGTAGCCAAGCGTGAGGGCGGCGATGCTGAGAATGGCCAGGGTAAAGTAGCGCGCCACGCGATCGGCGATGGCGCTGACCCGTCCCGTTGGTGGCTGGTCCTGAAAAGCTTCCTCGTTCCACAGCTGCGTGAGGTAGCTCTGCGATACGGTGCGTTTGATCTCCACTTCGCTGCGGCCCCCCATCTGTCGGCCCCCCGCGTACAGCTTTTGCCCGACGGTTTGGCGTTGGGGGAGCGATTCGCCGGTGACAAAGCTGTAATCCATCAGGGCTTCCCCAGCGCGGAGGATGGCATCGGCGGGAATCAATTCGCCGTGGCGGAGCAGGAGGCGATCGCCGACTCGAATCTGGTCGAGGGGAATGGCTTGTTCTCCAGTGGCTTCCAGTCGGGTACTGGCAATGGGGAAGTAGGATTTGTAGTTGCGGTCGAAGGTAATTTGGTGGAAGGTTTGTTGTTGGAACCAGCGGCCGACGAGGAGGAAAAACAGGAGTCCGGCCAGCGAATCGAGGTAGCCGGGGCCGGTGTGGCTCAGGATTTCGAAGGCACTGCGGCCAAAGAGGGCCAGGATGCCGAGGCTGATGGGGACGTCGATGTTGAGCTGGCCCTGCCGGAGGCCACCCCAGGCGGAGCGCCAGTAGTACTGGCCGCTGTAGCGGATGGCGGGTAGGATGAGCAGCAGGTTGAGGTAGCCTAGAAAACGGGCGAAGGAAGCTTCCCGGAGGGCATCGAGGCCGAGGTATTCGGGAAAGCTGAGCAGCATGACGTTGCCAAAGACGAAGCCCGCCAGGCCCAGCTGGGCGTACAGGGAGCGATCGACGGCGCGGGGGGCGGTGTGGTCCTCCAGGTCTTGTAGGCGCAGGGACGGGGCGTAGCCAATTTGGGCCAGTTGTTCGACGACCCGACGCAGGGTGGTCACCTGCGGATCGAAGGTGATGTGTACTTCTTTGCGAGGAAAATTGACCCGGGACTGGCGGATACCGGCTTCGAGGCGGTAGAGGTTTTCGAGGAGCCACAGGCAGGACGAGCAGTGGATTTGGGGCAGGTGAAAACGAACCCGGACCCGTTC
>CALCCH010000394.1 GCA_937899855.1 uncultured Saprospirales bacterium
AAGCGGCTGTCAGGATATCTTTGGCGCGGCACCCGATATTTTTGTCCGCATCAAACGCGCCAACGGTACGGTGATTTACCAATCGCCCGGGGTGAGCAATACCTTTCCACCCCTGTCTTTCCCGGTGAGTATTCCCCTGGATGAGGGGGCCTACATCGTGGAAGCCATCGATGAGGATAGTGGCTTGGGCGGTGCCGATGATGTCTGTGCCTTCGTCAATTTTAATCGCCTGTCCAATGGCGTCCAGATCGGACCGGATTTTCGTTTGCAACTGGAAATTCTCCATCCCCTCGCCACCCTGTCCTTCTCGGATACCGTCGTGGTCCATCCCCAACCGGATGCGCCCAACCTCGCCGCCTCCCGGCCGCTGATCTGCCCCGGAGATAGCGCCCTGTGGGCGTCTTCCAATCAGACGGGCAATCAGTGGTACTTCAATGGCAACCTCCTTCCGGGGGCGACCTCCCGTAGCCTCTTCGTCAGCGCCCCCGGAGCGTATCAGGTGAGCAGCACCAACGAATTTGGCTGCGAAAGCCGTTCCGAGGCCAAGCAGCTCGAATGGTTCGAAGCTCCCGTGGCTCCGAGCATTAGTGCGGATGGGGGCAATGTCATCTGCGAGGGCGAAACGGTGGATTTGACTTCCTCCTACGCCACGGGCAACCAATGGTTGCTCAACGGGAGTCCCCTGGCCGATGCGCTGGAAAGGGAGTACCGCGCTGGTGTAGCGGGCAATTATACGGTCGTTCATTCCGATACCAACGCCTGCGTTTCTCCGGCTTCGGCCGTCTTTGCCCTCAGCGTCGATGAGTTGCCGGCAGTACCCGTGTTTGAAAATCAAAATAACCTCCTACAGGTCGTCGATGAGGGCAGCTTGCCTTCCAGTTACTTTCTCCAGTGGCAGTTGGAGGGGCAGGATTTGCCGGGGGCGAACGCAACGGCTTACTGCGCCACCAGCGATGGGATGTATACGCTCCTCCTCATTGATGAGGCGACGGATTGTAGCCAGACCTACACCCTCGACGTCAGCATCGACCCGGAACTTTCCTGCGTGGTGGGGGTAGCGAATCCGCCCATCTTTGCCATCCAGCTGGCTCCCAATCCAGTGAGCGATTGGTTGGCTTTAGAGGTTGCATTAACGGAGCCGGTACGCTTGGGCGCCACCTTGCTGGACGCACGGGGCAGTCGCGTGGCGGATTGGAATTGGGGCCAACAGTACGGAGCGGTGCGCGAGGTCCTGGAGGTGCGGGGGTTCGCCGCGGGGATGTACGTGCTGGAAGTACGGCTCGGTACCGAGCGGCAGCACCTAAAGGTGATGGTACAATAAGGTCGGAAAAGGGCGTTCCGAGCTAATCGGAACGCCCTTTGGCTTTAGTTGCAACCCAGGTCGATTCTCGACTGTTCGTCGTCCGCCGGAAAGCACTTGCCGGTGGGTATGGATTCGGGAACGTAGCGTTCGAGGTCGGGATCGTGGAGGGCGTTTTCCACAAAGGCGGCCAGCAGGTCAACTTCTTCTTCGCTGAGCTCTAGCGGCTGGAAGCGGGGATCGAGTTGTTCGCTGGGGACCCGTGGGTTCTCGGCCACGGCCCGATTTTTATAGGCAATCACATCGCGAACGCTGCGAAAGCTACTGCCGTGACCGTAAAAGGGCGATTGGGTGAGGTTGTAGAGTTGTGGCGTTTTGAAGCGGTAATTTTCACTTTCCACTCCGGTAAAACCACCCCGGCCAAGGTTGGCCTTATCGTCTTCCATGGTGGCGAAGGTCTCTTCGCTGCAGTCGATCAAATCCTTCATTCCCAGGGCGTGAAAGTCCATATTGTTCAGGGCCGGCCCACTGTGGCAGGAGACGCACTGGGCTTTGCCAAAAAAGAGCAGGGCCCCGCCTTTTTCCTCATCGGTCATGGCGTTCTTATCGCCGGTCAACCAGCGTTGGAAGGGCGCGCGATTGGCCAGTAGGGTCCGTTCGTAGGCCGCGATGGCCAGGCCCAAGTATTCTTCGTCGTAGCGTTCGTCGAGGGGGATATTGCTAAAAGCGGCCTCGAAAAGGGTGGGATAATTGGTGCTTTCCGCTAAGGTGCTGTCGAAGGCGAGCCGGTGGACCGTCAGGCCCGCGATGGCCTGGATCTCGACCCCTTCGTAGCCCAGGGTATTGGTCTCGATGGGGGTATCTGGGGTCCAGCGGTCCTCGGTGCCGACGTTGACGCCGGTGGCGCCAAACTGGCCGTTCCACAGCATATTGGTTTGGTAAGCGCTATTGAGGACGGTGGGGCTGCGCAGGGGTTGGACGTCCAATTCGTCTTCGGCGTACTGCGGCATGGCGATGCGTTGGAGTCCGTTGGTGGCAAAGCCACTGCCTCCGTCGGCGATGCCCTGTACCCGGCCGGCCTGGAAGCCAGCGGCGGCGTGGTGACAGGTGGCGCAGGAGAAAGTCCCCTTGCTGAGGTCTTGCTTGGGGGCGATGGCGAGTCCGGTTTCGTGGTAGAGCAGTTTGCCCAGGGCAATCTTGGCGGGGGTGATGGGATTCAGTGGATCTTGGGGGATCGCGTTCAGTTCGGTGGCGGCGGGTAGTACAAAGTGGTTGATACCGTCGGGGCCTCCCTCGATGCTCAGGAGGTCTTCGAGGAGGGTATCCATGGGGTTTTCACGATCGTCGTCGCTCTTGCAGGAGGATAGACAGAGAAATCGCATCAAGAGCCACGTGCCTATTTTCAGTGGGTGCATGATTTTAATGTGTTTTTTTGGGGTTGATCAGATGTTTACTAAGATGCAAAAATTAACTCATAAATGTCTTGTGGCAGACGTTTATTAGGCTCGATGGGCAAAAAAAAGAGGGATAAATACCAAATCTGATATTTATCCCCCTGAGGACGAAGGGTTTACAAGTACCTAGGTTAGCAGTTGGTGTTCGTCCAGGTACGCTAGGAAATGGGCACGGAGCGATTTTTGAAAATTGCTAATCAGCTGACCTTCGCGTTTTTGAAAGCCCGCATTGGCCTCGGCTACGGCCTCCAAGACCCCGACCAAATAGGCATAATCGGGATGCGGCCCATTTTCCTTGAGGGTTTCGAGGGCCTTATTATAGGTATCCATCAACGAATTGCCTTTTTGCCGTTCGTAGTCAAAGGACCACTGGATATCTTTGCCCCGGGGATGCTCCGCGAGGAATTTTTGCAGCGTTTCGACTTCTGCCTCCTGGATCATTCCGTCGGAAATCGCCACGGCATAGATCAATTCGCCAAAGGCATCGTTGAGTCGGGTTGGGCTGACCATGCTGATTTTTATTTTAAGATTTCGAGTTGTTGAACACCGATTTTTCGCCACTTATCGTCGAGGGCGCGGACCACGTAGAGGCCGTTGCGCAAGATGCTAAAATCGTGATCGAGGGTAAAATCACCCGCGGGCAGCTCCGTTTCCAACCGGTCTACGAGTCGACCGCTGACGTCGTACACTTCAAAACTCAGGTCTCCCGCATCCGCCAAGTCTCCACGCAATTGCACCGCTCCGCTACTGGGGTTGGGCGAAATGCCAAAGTGGATTTCCTCCACCTGGGGCGTTTGGGTACTGACCGGGAAGATGGGGCCGTTGGCAAAGACGTAATCCCCCGGAATGAGCGAGTCGATGTTCATCACTCCCCGGCCATCGGCATTGTTGACCAGTATATTTTTACTGTAGAAAGGATATTCGGTCCACTCGAAGGAGGCATCTGGTCGGTAGGCAATGATGAGGCTATCCTCGGTGACGTTGGCCAGGTCGTATTCCCAGTCGTTGGCTGGATTGTTGGCATTGTAGAACAGGGAGGTACTGAGTTTGAACCCCTCGGGGAATTGTCCGTCGATGCGCCAAAACCGTCGGGACGAGGTCCGCGAGTCGGGCGAATCGGTATCGTCGGCGCCAATCCAGTGGTAGTTGATGAACAGATCGGTAGGTTGATCGACTTGTTCGACGTCGAAGATCATACCGGTGTAGGGAATGGACAAGGTTCCCGTCTCGGTCACCTCCGCACGCCCCGTGGAATTGGCCAGCAGCAGGCGGTTGTCTTCATCGATGAGGTAAAAGGCGGGTTCGAAGGGGAGGGTAACTTGTCCGTTGCTGTACCGTCCGTTGGCGGTAATTTCCCGGACGGCGCGTTGGTCACCCGTGGCGTCGTAAAAGGCGATATCCAATGGGACGCCGGTGTGGTAATCGGGTGCCCCGCGGCGTCCTTGCTCGACGTAGACTTGGACCCGGTACTCACTGCCGTTGGGCTGTACCACGAGCGAATCAATCGCGTAGCCCGAGTAACCGGGCGAGAGGATCCAATCCTGGAAGTAGGAGGTCAGATCGTAACCGGTGAGGGCGGAAAGACGGTCGCGGAAGTTGATCGCATCGGTGGCCGTGTAGGGGGATTCGGCTAAAAACTGGGTCATCCCCGAGCGAAACAGCGAATCGCCCAGATAGCCGCGTAGGTTATGGATCATGGACGCCCCCCGATAGTAGGTGTGGTCGCTGTAGGTATTTTCGTAGGACATCCCGGAGAGCGCCAGGTAGCCTTCCCGGACGTGCAGGTTGCGCAGCAGGTCGTAGTGATTGGTTCGCACCTGGTCGATAAAGGCCTCGTAGCCAATAGTCCACTCCGTAAAGTGGGGGGCGCTGTATTCGGCATTGCCTTCCTTAATCCACATTTCCGAGGGGTGATTGTGACTGATGACGTTCCCCCACCAGTGGTGGGCCAGTTCGTGGGCCATCAAGCGGTTGTTGGAAAAAGTGGGGCCGCCCGTTCCCACAAAATCGGGATAGGCGATCAGGGTGGCGTGCTCCATGGCGCCAACGCTGGTATTGACAAAGCCAACTTGGCCCCAGGAATAAGGACCAAACCAGTATTCGAAAGCGTCGATACAGTCACCCAAGTAGGTGAAGGTCTCGCGCATGGCGGTTGAATCTTGGGGTTTGCTCAGTAAGGAAATGGGCACTTCGCCAAATAAGCCATTGTGTACCGACTTGTTATCGTGGTAGTTGGCAACGGCAATGCCCACCAAATAGGTTGGCAGCAATTGGTCCATCTCATAGCTGCGACGGCGCTTGGAGGTCGTTACCTCTTCTTCTCCCAAGAATACGCCAATGGCGTAGCCGCGCTGGGGTAGGGAAGTGGTGAGGTGAATGGTGTAGGTGGCGCGTTCGACAAAATTATCGAAGCAGGGGAACCAACTCCGACCGAAGTTGTAGGGATTGGAGGATAAGCCGATTCCGAGGTTGTAGCCATAGTCGGGGGTAAAGTCGAGACCACCATAGCCACTGTCATCGGTAGTGGGCAGCCCGGCGTAGTCGATGGCTACGGTGAGGGTATCGCCGATGTTGGCGGGGGCGTCAAAATCCACCACCAAGAAGCGACCGTCAAAGTTGTAGTCGGTGGGATTGCCCTCCAGACGCACTTGATTGATGTTGAAGTCCAGGAGATCCAGGGTGATGCCCTCGACCTCATTCATCTTGGGGGTAAAGCGCACTTCGCAGGTGCTGCTGATGATTCCATTCCAAAAGTTGACCACTTCTAGGTCGATGTCGTAGTGGAGGATATCGATGGTATCGCTGCGTTCTTCGCTCTGGCGAATGGCTTGTCTTTGGGCCGGGCTGAGCGGTTGCAGTGGGGCGTCGAGGAGAACGTAGTGACAGCCTTTCAATACGGGCTGGGCTACGATGGAAGTGGGCCAGGAGGCAAAAATTAGGATGGCCAGGCCCAACAATTCGTAGATTTTTTTCATTTCACGATGGGTTTGATCAAAGAATGGAGCGGATTGCGCTTTCCTTTCGCAAACCAAAATAAGAAATGAGCGGGAGATAACATAGGTGTTATCCCAATTTAAGTGACCTCCCGGGGGCGAACGAGCGAATTTTTAGAGGGGCTGAATCATGGGCAGCGAGATTAACTCCGCCTCTTCGGAGCTGATTGAGCCCATGCCCAAGAATCCTCCCGAGGCCTTGGCGACGTGCTGGGCGAAGGAAACGAAGCTTTTGTGGAAATACTGACCCAGGTTGGCCTCCAACTTGGGCAAAATGTCGTTGAGGGTACTCAGGCGATTCGTAATTTCGGCTTCCCGGGCTTTTTGATCGCCGGGCAACTCCAGCAGCAGGCCATTGACGCGGCCTTCGAAGGTCTCGCCCACCAGTTGGTAGTAGGCCTCGGTGTGATCGTCGGCAGTGGAGTAGGAGCGGATGTCGGTCAATTTTTTGGACCATTCCAATTCGGCTGAATCAATGTCGCCATCGGCACCGGCGATCAAAAGGGTAATCAGGGGGACGGCGTCGACCATCGCTTGTTGTTCTTCCTGGCTCAAACCAGCAAACTGTTGGATCATGTCAAGTCTTATTTTTTGAAGTATGGGTGGCCCAGCGTCGGGGCGACCGAGTGGCTCCAGTACTACGGGCGCCCAAAGATAGAAGTAAAAATTCAGAATTCCCGAGAATAGATTTATCTTTGTCAAAATTGATTTCGCGACCCTTTTTCCCGCGACTGTACCAAAAGAGAATGACCATTGGCAAAGAAGGAACGCCGTACCAAGAGTACCAAAAAGCCCAAAAAGGTCACCCCCCTGATGTTGCAATATTTCAAGCTGAAGGAGCAATATCCCCAAGCCATTATGCTGTACCGGGTAGGTGATTTTTACGAAACCTTTGGAGAAGACGCCATCAAAGCTGCCCAGGCCCTGGGCATTGTCCTTACCAAACGCAACAACGGCGGTTCGGATATCGAACTGGCCGGATTTCCCTACCACTCGCTCGAAATGTACCTGCCCCGCCTGGTACGTGCCGGTTACCGCGTCGCGATCTGCGAGCAATTGGAAAAACCGAGCAAGGAGAAAAAAGTGGTCAAACGCGGCGTCACCGAAGTCGTCACCCCCGGGGTAGCGATCGACGATAAGTTGTTGGACCACAAGGCTAACAATTATCTGGCTTCTCTGGCCTTTGGGAAAAAAAGCCGCTTCGGGCTGGCCCTACTGGACGTCTCGACGGGAGAATTTCTGGTCAGCGAAGGGAGTGCCGCCTACATCGACAAATTGCTCCAAAGCTTTTCCCCCTCCGAAATCATCTTTGGCAAAGGCTACGCCAAGGCTTTTCACGAGCACTTTGGCGATAAGTTTTATACCTTTCCCCTCGACGACTGGATTTATACCGAAGATTATACCCGCGAGAAGCTGTTGGAAAAATTCCAAGTCCAGTCGCTCAAAGGCTTTGGGGTAGAGGAACTGGCCCTGGCCCAGGTAGCGGCGGGGGCCGTCCTACACTACCTGGCCACCACCGAAAACAAAAACCTCCAGCACCTCACGAGCATCAATCGCATCCAGGCCGATCGCTACGTGTGGCTCGACCGCTTTACCATCCGCAACCTGGAGTTGATCCACAGCCCGCACCCTTCGGGCGTCCCCCTGATCGACATCCTCGATGCCACCCTCTCGCCGATGGGTGCCCGCCTGCTCAAAAAGTGGGTCGTGCTGCCGCTCAAAGATCGGAGCCGGGTGGAGGCACGGTTGGAAATGGTCAGCCATTTTCTGACCCATCCCGACTTCAATACCGAAATCGAACAACAGATCCGCCTGATTGGTGATCTGGAGCGGCTGATCTCCAAAGTCCCCCTCGGCAAAATCAATCCCCGCGAAGTGGTACAGTTGGGCAGCGCCCTCGCCGCCATCCAACCCATCAAGGCGGTCTTGACCCAGTCGGAGAGCGCTGCCCTGCGACAAATCGGGGAAGGGCTACAAAACTGCCGCGCGCTGCGCGAGCAAATCGAACGGGAAGTCATCCCCGAACCCCCCGTCAACCTCAACAAGGGCGGTGTCATGGCCGATGGCATCAACGGGGACCTGGACGAGCTGCGGAGCATCATCAGCAACAGCAAAGACCTCCTGCTCGATATCCAAAAGGTGGAGGCCGAAAAAACGGGGATCGCCAGTTTGAAAATCGGTTTCAACAATGTCTTTGGCTATTACCTGGAGGTCACCAACAAATACAAAAACCAGGGCTTGATCCCGGACAATTGGATTCGCAAGCAGACCCTGACCAACGCGGAACGCTACATTACCGAGGACCTGAAAAAGTTGGAGGCCAAAATTCTGGGAGCGGAGGAAAAAATTCTCGCCCTGGAGGAAGGCCTCTTCGCCGATTTGATCCACCGGATTCACGATTACATCCATCCCATCCAGCAAAACGCCCAATTGTTGGCCAAGGTCGACTGTTTGCAATCCTTCGCCCGGGTAGCGATCAAAAATGGCTATACCCGCCCCGAGATCAACGACGGGCACCGGATCCACATCCAGGAGGGGCGCCACCCCGTCATCGAGCAGCACCTCGATTTGGGGGAGACCTACGTGCCCAACGACGTGTTTCTCGACAATGAGGAACAACAAATTTTGATGATTACCGGTCCCAATATGGCGGGTAAGTCGGCCGTCCTGCGCCAAACGGCCCTGATCTGTTTGATGGCCCAAATGGGGTGTTTTGTCCCCGCCGCCAAAGCCCAAATTGGCATCATCGACAAGGTGTTTACCCGGGTGGGCGCCACGGACAACATCTCTTCGGGGGAATCGACTTTTATGGTGGAGATGAACGAGACGGCGAGCATTATGAACAACATCTCCGACCGCAGCTTGATCCTCTTGGACGAGATCGGGCGGGGCACCTCGACCTACGATGGCATCTCGATTGCCTGGTCGATCGCTGAGTTTTTGCACAACCACGCCAGCGCCCAGCCCAAGACCCTGTTTGCCACCCACTACCACGAACTCAACGAGCTGGCCAACAAATTTCCCCGAATCAAAAACTTCAACATCGCTACCAAGCAGGTCAACAACAAAGTGATTTTCCTCCGTAAGCTGGTGCCAGGGGGCAGCAATCACAGTTTTGGCATTTACGTAGCGCAATTGGCGGGGATGCCGCGGGCCATCGTCCAGCGCGCCAACAAGCTATTACAGCAGTAGGAACAGAAGTCGATCGTGCCGCAGGGAGAGGGGGCGTCCAGCGAGGCGATCCGTCAGTCCTTACAAAACTTGCCCGCGGAACAACCGGTACAATTGAGTATTTTTGAGGCTTCCGATCCGGTCGCGGCGCAGCTCAAGGAGGCCCTGGAGGATTTGGACCTCAATAGTATGACACCCATAGAGTGTATGCTCAAGTTGAACGAATTGAAGGGGCTGCTCTGAGAAGGCGCCCCGGACTAGCGGCGGCGACCACCTCCGCCGCCCAGATTGCCCATCATCTGATTCATATTGCCCCCCTTGCTCATTTTGTGCATCATCTTGCGCATTTGGTCAAACTGCTTGATGAACATGTTGATCTCGTGGATATTCTGGCCACAGCCTCGGGCGATGCGTCGTTTGCGGCTCATGTTGAGCAGCTCGGGATTGCCGCGCTCCTGGGGAGTCATGGATTGGATGATGGCTTCGACCTTTTTAAAGGCGGAGTTGTCGATTTCTAGGCCCTTGGTCATTTTACTCATTCCCGGAATCA
The DNA here is from genome assembly GCA_937899855.1 of uncultured Saprospirales bacterium. Taxonomy (GTDB): domain Bacteria; phylum Bacteroidota; class Bacteroidia; order Chitinophagales; family Saprospiraceae; genus CALLVY01. Next base: position 9,469 of record CALCCH010000394.1, read on the forward strand.
TATTGATGAGGCTTTTGAGATCGCCCATCTTACGAATTTGGTTGAGTTGGCTGTGGAAGTCGTTGAAGTCAAATTTATTTTTACGGATTCTCGTCTCCAGGCGTTTGGCCTCCTTCTCATCAAATTGGTCCTGGGCTTTTTCGACGAAGGAGACGATGTCTCCCATGCCCAAAATCCGCTGGGCCATCCGATCGGGGTAGAAGATGTCGAGCGTGTCCATGCCTTCGCCCATGCTGACGAATTTGATGGGCTTGCCGACGGTGTATTTGATCGAGAGGGCGGCTCCCCCACGGGTATCCCCGTCCATCTTGGTGAGTACGACGCCGTCGTAGTTGATCCGTTCGTTGAAGGCCTTGGCGGTATTGACGGCGTCCTGACCGGTCATGGAGTCCACCACAAAGAGGGTCTCGGTGGGGACGATGCCATTTTTGATGTCTTCGATTTCGTTCAACATCTCCTCGTCGACGGCCAAGCGGCCCGCGGGATCGACGATCACCACATCAAAGCCGTGCTGTTTGGCGTGGAGGATGGCATTTTGGGCGATGGCGGTGGGGTTTTTGTTTTCCCGTTCGGAGTAGATGGGAACGCCGATTTGCTCGGAGAGTACGGTCAGCTGATCGATGGCGGCGGGGCGGTACACGTCGCAAGCGACCAGGAGCGGCCGTGATTTTTTCTTGTTCTTGAGGTGATTGGCCAGCTTGCCGGAGAAGGTCGTCTTACCCGACCCCTGTAGACCCGCGACGAGGATGACGCCCGGGTTGCCCTTGGCATTGATGCCGACCGACTGGCCCCCCATCAGGTCCACCAGTTCGTCCATCACGATCTTGACCATCAACTCTCCTGGCTTGACCGCTTTGAGTACGTTGCGGGTACCCAGGGCCTCGTCTTTGATTTTATCGGTAAAGTCCTTGGCGATTTTGTAGTTTACGTCCGCGCTCACCAGCGCCCGACGAATTTCTTTGACGGATTGGGCGATGTTGATTTCGGTCAACTTTCCATCGCCCCGCAAGTTTTTAAACGCCCCTTCTAAACGATCGCTAAGACTATCAAACATGTGTTCAATTTTTTTAAAGTAATTTAGGCCCACAAATATACGGAAAATAACGCTATTCCACCCGCCTCCCGACAAAGTCTGCCCCCACCGCGGAGGCGACGGGCTTCTTCCGGGCAATTTGGGGTACGGGGAAGCTGGGGGAATGGGAGAATTATTGCGTCAGCCCAACCAAGATCCCCAATTGATGGTGCTGGAATTGTCGCCGGATGAGATCAGCGATACCGCCTGGCGGCTGGCGGAGCACCTGATGGCCTTGGAAGAGGCCTTGGCGCTTTTGGCGGGGCACCCGAGGTGATATTTTTTTGTGGAAAGACATTTTTTCAAAATTTTTTCTTTCTCATTCCCAGGAATTTAGCTATTGGTAGATAATTTTTTATTAATTATTTTTATGAAATTTTTCTTCAAAAGCGTCTACGTTGGGCGTTCTTCTGGTACTCGAGTTGGAAAAACGCTTCCTCCCTTTCTTCCGCTCCACCCGATATGGTTTGCCCTCCTGATCCTGCTACTCGCCGCCTGCAACGCCCCCGATCACCCCGCCAGCGAACTGCGCGTCTTTCGCTACAACCAGCACCGCAGCATCACCTCCC
>CALCCH010000395.1 GCA_937899855.1 uncultured Saprospirales bacterium
GCAGGGATTGGCAAATGTTACAAATGGGGGAGAATATGGAAGAGGTAAAAAAGGATTTGAAAGTAATCAAGCGTAGTGTGAGGGATACGGAAAAAAACACTTTAGCGATTATTGACAATCAAGAATTACAACAAAACTATCTGGATAGCCTTTTGGTGCTTGTGGGGAAAAATAATGCGCTAGTGAAGGGACTCTATGGAAAGATTGATGAATTGGATGAAAAATCTCCCGACTTAGAACGCGTCAATACCTTTTTGGAAGCACAACTTAATCGTTATTTTTCCGAACTCCCTGCCGATGACCCCAAGCAGATTGAATGGAACAAAGCCAAGGATCATCAAATTCATGTCCCCGATGCCAAATGGAAAGTCAAGCTTAAAATTCCTTTTGTGTTTGGGGCGATAGAAAAAGAAATGGCTTGGGATTTAAAAGTGATTTTCAAACACATCCGCTCGGAAATCAAAGCCTATCGGAAGGGACAAAAGCAGTTTAAGGATTTATTTATTGAAGAAGATTAAGTCAAAAGATTGAACGTAATATTGCGAGAATGACAAGACCAAAAATACTCAATATCGAATTAGAGGGACTCCCTAGTTTTGTAATGATCCCAGTGGAAGGAGGAACGTTTTGGATGGGAGATAATCACAGCGACTACGATGATGAAAAGCCTATACATCCTGTGAAGCTAGATTCTTTTTACATGGCAGCGATTCCGGTAACTCAAAAACTATGGCAAGCCGTAACGGGTGAAAATCCATCGAGCCACCAGGGCGATGATCGTCCGGTGGAAATGGTTTCTTGGTTAGACGTGAATTCCTTTATTGAGCGATTAAATAAACGTAGCCAGATGCTGTTTCGATTGCCTACGGAAGCAGAGTGGGAATACGCAGCGCGGGGTGGGAGGCTTAGTGAAGGCTATCGCTACACCGGGAGTGATAGATTGAGGCAGGTGGGTTGGTACAATGAAAACAGTAATTTGGAGACGAAGGAAGTGGGGCAACTGCGCCCCAACGAGTTGGGGCTGTACGATATGAGTGGCAATGTCTGGGAATGGTGTGAGGATTGGTACGCTCCCGATTATTATGCTGCATGTCAACGGCAAGGACTTATAGAGAACCCCCGTGATATGACAGCTGGTACGTCCCGGGTGGTTCGTGGCGGTAGCTACTTCGACGGAGCGGCGTACTGCCGCTGTGCCTATCGCGACGGCTATGGGCCCGTCAACCGCAGCGACGATATTGGTTTTCGGTTGGTAGGTGTTCTTCCCTCAGTTGGTTAGTCATTTGGCATCCCGTGAGCAAAAAAAGAGAATAGCGACCGGAGCGGTACACCATCAAGAGCAGGAGGGACGACTGCACGGCGGTGCATGGCATAGGGAGCACCCCACAATGTCCGACCCACTACAACATATTCCCCCCAAAAAGCATAAACTGAAGTTTCACAACCAATGCAACCGCACATGAAGTACCCATTTGGCTTTTTAGCATTTTTCGCCCTCCTTTTTAACTCGCCCCAGCTAGTCGCCCAAACCGAAATCTCCTTCCAAGAACACGAAGAACTCGGCAAAGTCCACTGGCAGCGCCATTACGAGACGGCCCTACAACTGGCCCAACAGGAAAATAAAAAGGTACTCCTCTTGTTTCAGGAAGTTCCCGGCTGTGCCACCTGTAGAAATTATGGCCACCAGGTACTGACCCACCCCCTGATGGTGGAGGCAATAGAAACCCTGTTTGTTCCGCTGGCCATCTTCAACAATAAAAAGGGCGCAGATGCAAAAATTCTCAGCCAATACGGCGAACCCGCCTGGAACAATCCGGTGGTGAGAATCATCGATGCCGATGGAGAAAATTTGATCCCCCGCATCGCTGGGGATTATTCCGCCCTCACGCTGATTCAAAAAATGAAGGGGGTCTTAAGGGAATCGGGTACTCCCATCCCGGCGTATTTGGATTTGTTGGAAACGGAACTGGCGGCCGATCAGTCCGCAGTGGCGGAGAAATATTTTCAGATGTACTGCTTTTGGACCGGGGAAAAAGAACTGGGACGAGTCGATGGGGTACTCCGTACGGAATCGGGTTTTATTAACAATCACGAAGTGGTGAAGGTGCAATACGATCCATCCTTGGTATCGGATGCTCAGCTGGACGAAATTGGACGGCACTACCGTTTTACCTCAGTGGAGCAGAAAGCAGACTATCGAGTGGCCACGGGGGATGTCCATTACTATTTGCAGCAATCGACCTTCCAGTACCTGCCCCTCACCGCTTTGCAACAAACCAAAATCAACAGTGCCCTGGGCAGTCGACAGGATCCCACTCCGTATCTGTCGCCCCAACAATTGCAATGGCTGGCTGCCCTGCAAAAGGACAAGCACAAAGCCCACTCTTTGGTGTTTACTCCCTTTGAGCAGGCTTGGCAGCAAATGGAAAAAAGTAAGTGATGTCTCATTCGGTTTCCGTTACGACCTTGGCCTAAAGCTGCTCAGACCGTGCGGTCGGGTAGCTGGCGCGTCGCTTTCCAGGAAGCGGCGCAGCTTGTTGTTCGAAAGTGGAAAATGATCGATGGTCTGGTCCACGTTATTGAAATTGTCGCGGAATGAAGCGGGGAGGGGAAATAGAGATGGTGGCTGCCGCAAGTGTTACCCATACGTAGATCAAAGCGAAAAGCAATAAAACGGGAACTTGCTCAGCGATTTGGCATCTTTGAACATCGGGGTACCGCCCCGCTCATTGTACAGGCAGTAGAGTTTTCCATCCTTGATCAAAAAGGGATAAGCCAGGCAATTACCAAGCACTTTTACTGCGTAACGCTTGTTATTGTAACGAAAAGATAGCTTACCGGGCATGATCCCAACAATGCTACTGTTCTTGATGTCAAGCGCCTCGTTTTTATCCAGGTCGAACAAAAGAGGTCTGCTCTTTACTAGGTGTTGCTGAAGGTCCGGGTCGAGGTCTTCCCAGTTGAGGATGTCGTACTCTAGACTGTACAGGTCGATTTTACGACGCAGGAAAAGGAAGAGGAACAGGGATAAGCCCAATACTATCAATAAATACTTCAACGCTTTATTTTTTGTCTGGTCCATGATGGTCGGGGTGGGGCATGCTTGTCCTTTCCCCGCTCCGGCTCCATTAACGGGCCGGGATGTTATTAGAACGCTTTTTTGGCTCCGCTAGTATTTTTTGAGGGAGCCTTCCCCTTCTCCCAAAACAAATACCCCGCCCGCAAGAAAAACACTCGCGAACGGGGTAGTGGGGCGCCCTCTACAAATAAGCAACTGCCAAAGGCAGCCATCTATTCCCAAGGTCGCCGTAAAACGATCCCAGGATTAGCGCTGAATCACCAGGCGCTCGGTGAGGAGCTCTTCGGCAGTTTGTACCCGGAGTAGGTAGATGCCCGCGGCCAAGCTACTGACGTCCAGCGTAGCTTGCTCGATGCCTTCGTAGTTGCGACGCAGTACTTCCTGGCCCTGGATGTTGTACAGCTCGATCTGTTCGATGTGGTCCGCCACGTTGATGTTGACGAAGCTCGTGGCTGGATTGGGCGAGAGTTCGACTTCCATTTCGCTCAAGTCGCCTGCGTTTGCGGTTTGCAAGGTCAGGACTTGTTCGATGCTTACCAGTGGTCCGGTGGCGTTGCCCGCGGCTTGCGCTCCGGTGACGGTGATTTCGTCGACGTAGACTTGATCGCCATTCGCACTCGCATCACACTGGATGCGGAATTGCGCCCCATCGGTCAGGTTAAAGGAAGCGGCGTCCAGGGTCACGGTGGCGGAGTAGAACGAGCCGTTGGTAAAGCTGGTGCCGCTGGCGTAAGTGGCCACCGTCTGCCAACCCGATCCGTCGTTGTAGCGGACCCAGAAGTCCTCTCCGTTCTCCATGCTGTTGGGGTAGAAATAGAAATTGATGGATACGCTGCCCAGTCCCGCCAAGTCGTAGGCGGGAGAGGTCATGGCCGAAGCCACCCCGCTGTTGTCGCGCAGTCGGATGGAAAAGGAACCTTCCCAGCTGAAGGTGGTATTGCGACGCGTACAGTCGCCACCGCCGTCGGCCCAGCCGTCAAAGCCCGATTCAAAGAAGTAGCCTTCCGTAAAGGGCGTTCCGCCGCCACCACCACCGCCGCCGATGCAGAAGTTGGTCGACTCACTGGCGCCAAAGCTGCCCCCGCTGGCCAGACCGGTACCGCCGTTGACGAGGCTGTAGGAACCGTTTCCGTAAGAACAGCAGATGCCGTCGCCAAAGCTATCGTTGATGGTAAAGGTATAGCAACCGTCCGCCAGGCAGATGCTTTCCGTAATGGTACTGCCGTCGGGGGAACTGCCGTAGGTCCCTCCACTGGCCACCACAACGCCCGAGCTGTTGGTAATCGTCCAGCTGGTCTCTTCGGGATAGTTATCCAGCGTGATGGACAGGGTCACCTCCGTTCCGTTACAGCCGGTGGGGCAGCTCGGACAGTCGGGACCACCACAGTCGATACCGGTTTCCTGACCATTCTGAATGCCGTCCGTACAGCTGGGGCCACCGCCGCCACCCGCGGCCTGTAACGCGGCCAGCGCATTGACCCGACCGTTGGCGTATTCGTTGTCAAAGCCACTGGCTCCCATGTCGATGGCCGTCGAGTAAAGGATGTTCTTCACCTGGGCGGCACTCAGGCTGGGGTTGTAACCCAGTACCAGGGTCGCCACACCCGCGACGACGGGGCAGGCCGAGGAGGTTCCTCCGAAGGACGGGGTATAGCTGCCACTGCTGAAACCCGGGCCGCCCATCCGGTCCGTCGTCCGTACGCCGGCACCCGGGCCTCCGACGTTGTTGGAGGGGGCTACGATATCGAGGGCGGGGCCGTAGTTGGAATAAGCCGAGCGAATGCCCGTATTGGCAAAAGCACCCACGGCGATGACGTTGGTGTTGTTACCGGGATAGTCGACACAGCTCTTGTAGCCATTACCCGAGGAAAAGGCGATGACACAACCCAAGCCACCCCGGCCGTTGTTGTTGGCATCGGCCAGCGCATTATTGATATTGGTAAAGCTGATCGTACAGGAGGTGTAGCCCCAGCTGTTGCTCAACACGTCCGCGCCCTGGTTCTTGGCCCAGGTGATGCCGTCGGCAATGTCTTGGGTGGACTCTCCACCGACAAAGATATTGACGGAGATCATATTGGCTAGGGGCGCAATTCCCCGTACGCCGAGGCTGTTGTGCGTCGCCGTGATGGTACCCGCACAGGATACCCCGTGGGCACTACCGCTAACGGCGTCGCCATTGCCATTGTTGGCCGGACTAAAGCCCGCGGTGTAGCGGCTTTGGCCGGAGCTGTTGTTAAAGTCTTCGTGATCTTCCAAACCGTCGTCGATGACGGCCACGGTGGTGGTGGAAGAGCCGAGCGAAATGCCCCAGGCCTCCAAGGCGTTACAGTCGGCATCGTTGGCGCCCGTGACGCCGTCGATGGTCTGACCGGTATTGTTCATCTGAAACTGTTGGTTAAAGAGGGGGTCGCTCACTTGGTGGCGCTCGATGGGCGCGTAGAAATCCGGGTGGGCGAAGTAAAACATGCCACTCTCCTGTAAGGCGTTTGCGGCGGTTAGGGCTTGGTTGACGTCTTGTAAGTCGATGCGGTAGGTGCCAAACTTTTTACGGATGGCTTTGGCCCCAAACTTTTCGGCCAGTTCGGCCATGGCGGCTTCGTCATCCTTGTCGATCAGTTGGGCGACGATGGTGCGGGTGGGGTAAATGATGAATCCATCGGAAAGGACGTAGCCGGGGCTGACTTGGATTTGTTCGGGGTCAAACCCGAGGTCGCGAATCAGCTGGCGGCTGGAAACCGCTCCGTTGGCCTCAACGATGGCGTAGGGCTTGTGGCCCCAGCTTTGGTAGCGTTTGACGTTGCCGGGCTTGATGCTGGTCAGGGTAGTAGCAGCGTCGGCCGTCACGATAAAGTGCGTGCTGCTGGGGGTTAGGCTGACGCGTTCGTCGTCGGCCCAGTAATAATCATTCGATTGAGCCATGAGGGTGGTGGCCCATAGGAGACAGGCTGCTCCTAGAAGTAAGGTTCTAAGCATGGTAATTGTGGTTTAATGCAAGTTTACGTTATAGGTAAATAGATTAAGTGGTGGGTAAGCACCGTTTTTAATTTTTCTCTCGGGAATGGGAAAAGACTCCCCGTTCCACAGGTCATGTGAAATACCACCTGGGGGTGGCCATACTAAAAATGTGAGTTTGTTTATAGGTCCGGTTGCAGTGACACCCTGGCGGTTAGCCGACGAGTGACCACGAAACCATAGTTTCGTCGGAACGATCTCCAACGATGTATCAAATGGTAATGCCCAACCATTCCTATGGAAATGACAATAACGGCATGTGGATGGTAGGTGCCCTTAGTAAGAATACTAGCGAACTTATGATTCCGATGGGTACGCCTCAGTACTCAGTAAGGCTTACTCATCCATTCAGTTCAGTCGTATGTATTGGTGATAATATTATTTTGAATTATTGCCCAAGTCTGGAATAAAGATATAAACAATCTGGATTTATTCAAAGAAGATAACGTAAAAATCATGGTAGACCGTGTGGTATGGTGGGGGCGGGGGGCTTGCTGAGGCTCGTAATAAGCAGCAATACCAATGTTGTAAGGGGCTTAGGTACTGCCCTACCGAACCGGAATTGATGGCCCTTGGATGCTCAAAATAGCTGGAGACATTCTCCGTCAAGGGCTGGGCTGGGTAGCCCGCGCTGGATGGTCGGTAGGGCAGTGGTGGGATTAGTGGCTCTGGGGGAGCCGGCCCCGAGTGAATCGGGAGCCGAGCCCCACCATTTAAAGGGTTTTCAGGTCGATGACCTCAAAGTTTCTGGCGTCAAAGTAGTCGTCCAAACCGTAGTCTGTATTGATGATAATGCCGCCCAAGAGGGTTACTTTGTCGACGCTGAATTCGTCCTTACACGATCTCAGATGCTGGTGGATCTTGTTGTGGATGATATCGTAAGTGGCCTCGGTGATGGCCTTTTGTGGGGTACTGCTATCCATGACTTGTTCCCGATAGGGGAGCAGACTTTCTTCCAATTTCATTTGTTGGTAATCGTCGTCATTGAGAACGGGCCGGTAGCTGCCGTCCCCAAAGCGGCTCAGGGCCAGCATGAGTGCTCCGCAGGAGTTACCGGTTTGTTCTTGGCGGGGGCGGTACATCCTACCCAGGTCGCCGTCGAGGGTGATTCCGATGTGGGGCCCGTAAAAGATAAAGGCGCTGCCTTCGTCGGGAATGTGGTGGGCAAAGGCGGTCATCCCCGTTTGTCCTGCGAAGGGCAAGCCCCCCAGTCCTCCCATGATAAACGGGCCAAACAGAACATTGAAGAAGGTGGTGGAAGGTACGTTGATATCATCCGAACACACCGAAGTCGCCATCAGTACTTTCGAGATATCGATTTGGTGCTCGATTTGCATTCTCCCGAGGTAGTGGATGGAGGTATCCTTGGCATCCATGGCGCTGGGAAAATATCCCTTTACAATTTGGTCAAATTTTCTTTGTAGCATTTTATTGATTTTTTTGTGAGCAGGTATAACTTGCCGGCGGCCCTCTTGGGGGGGCACCCGGGAGGGTATGCTTCCGAAGAGGTCACCACCTCTTTTTATTCTTTTTATTCCTTTTACACCTCCCGGGCATTCCGCAGGATGTAGTAAAACTCGTTGGGATCATCGTAGTTGAGGTACAGGGTGCCGCGGAATTTTTTGAAATCATCTACCTTGTAGCGCTTCCGCTTACTCTTCAGGTACATACTGATTACGGAAGCGGGGCTGGCCTTCCCACAAAAAAAGCAGGAGGCGTAGGGGTTATACGACAAGGCTAGGACCTCCGCTTCCTCGTCGAAGGGAATGACGAAACCTTCCAGGATGACCTCCTTCCCGTGTAGGGATTGTACCGCTTCGGTAAATACGGGCGTATAAATTTCCATTTCCAGAGCTTCGAAATAGCTCAGCTGGTACTGGATTTTCATCAACACTTGCCAGTCCACCTTGATGGGCTTGGCATCGGGCAGGGGCTCGGCCGGCGGGCTGGCCAACTGGGCCTGCGGAATGAGTTCTTCTTGTACGACCACCCAATTCATCACCTCATCATCCCAGCGGTAGGTGTAGTCGTCGACCAAATTATTGGTTTTGATGGACTCCTCAGTATCTCCCCCGGTCTGGATTTCGTTCGCTACCGCCACGCTTTCCGGTGGGCCCACCTGGGGAGCCTTGGCGGGTGGGGCAGTGACCGTCTCTACGGGGATTTCCGCTGCCGTGGTGGGGTGGTGCTTGCTAGAACCAAAGCCGAGGTGCCTACAGACCGTTTCCCGGGTAAATAAGCCACCAACCAGCAAGGCTGCGACGACGATTTTTAGATAACTATTCATGCTGTGTTCAACTTTTGGATAAAATGGCCGAGACATCCAGCCGCATCGCCCGCCAGGCGGGCAAGAAAGCCGCCAGGATGCCCAGCAGCAAGGTAGCCATCAAAAGCCACCCCTCTTCGGGTACCCAGGCACTCGAAAATTGAAATTGAAAATCACTATCGGCTCGTTGATTGATTAGGTAAATGCCCCCGCGGCTCAGGAGCCAACCCAATAGGTAACCCACCGCAGTCAGGAGCAAGCCCTCCAGAATCAAGAGGCCAAACAAATGCCCGGGCCGGTAACCCGCCGAGCGCATCAAGGCCAATTCAAACTGGCGTTCGCGCAGCCTCCCGTATAATACAAAAAAGATACTAAAACCAGCCATCAATACGATACCTCCGGCAATCAACTGTAAGGTGGTCGTCCCAATCCCCAGGAGATAGAACAAACGATTGATCTCTAAGGCGGGTAATACGGCTTGTAATTTGGTCTGCTCGTTGATGAGCTGGGGCATGCGAATGGCCGACATTTTGGTTTTGTACTGGAGGAGTAAGGCCGTGATTTCTAACTCCTCTTCGTCGAGAGAGGATTCGGCGTGGTCGTGCCCGTCCTCGTGGTTGTGTTCTGCGTCGTGGTCGTGTCCGTCCTCGTGGTAGTGCTCTGCGTAGAGATAGAGACCAACGGCGTGGTTGTGGTCTGCGTCGAGGTCGTGTACATCCTACAGGTGGGTGTGTTTGGTGTCGTTCTGGTGGTTGCTTTCGGCGTTGACTTTTGCGTCGTCGTGGAGGTTGTATGCGGCGTGTTCGTTCCCTTCCGCGTGGTTTGTGGCTGCGTCGTGGTCGTGTCCCTCCTCCCGGTGGGTGGCGAGGGTAGGGGGAGGAGCTCCGTGGGCATCGTCGTGTACCTGCCAGACGCTTTCGATATTGGTCAGCACCAGCCGATCCAGTACCGTATTTGTCTTTTCCAGTACACCGACCACCGTATAGGGGTGATCGTCGTGTACGTGGCCTTGCGCCACTTCTCCGTGGGTACCCAAAAAGGTGGCTCCCTTACGCAGGCCAGTTTTTTCGGCGACATTGGCCCCGATCACGGCTTCCATCGCTCGCTTAAAGGGGCGCCCTTCGGCAAATTGAGCACGGTATTTTATCAAATAATCCGGGGTGCTGCCCACGATACGGTAGCCCCGATAGGAATCTCCGTAAGCCAGTGGAATGGCCTGGGCTACGAGGGGATTGTCCATGATTTTACGAGCCTCCGACAGTTTGATGTTTCCGGTGGGGGCATCCAAGTGGTACACGGCCGAGAGGACCAGTTGTAGGGGGCTGCCCTTCGCACCAATGACCAGGTCGATGCCTTCCAGGTCGCGTTCAAATTTTTGCTCGATCTGGTGTTGGACGACCAGTAGGGTGGAAATGATTCCGACTCCAAACAGCAGCAGGCTGACGCAAAGGGCGGTGTTCAGCGGTCGGTAGACCATATTTTTCCAAGCGATTTTTCCCAGCATCTTAGGTCGTATTTAAGGGGGTCAATTCTACTCCGTCGCTGATTGTCGAGCGCAGTCGATCGTCGTGGCTGACGATGAGCAGGGCCGCGTTGTGGGTAGCGGCCTCTTCCAATAAAAGATCCATGACTTGGCGACAGTTTTTGTTGTCCAAAGCACTGGTGGGCTCGTCGGCCAGGATGAGTTGGGGTTCCTGCATGACCGCGCGAGCGATGCTCGCCCGCTGCTGTTGTCCGACACTCAACTGGTGGGGGTAGCGGTGCAGAAGGTCCTGAATATTCAGTCGTTTGGCGATGGCCCGGGCCCGCGTCGATCGGACGGGATAGGGGGAAACCTGCAAATTATCCCAAATGGAAAGGGATTCGATAAAGTACGATTGTTGGTAAACGATACCGATGTGTTTTCCCCTAAATTGGTCCATCCGGGCGGGCGGCAGCTCGGAAATCGGAGTATCTCCGATGCGGATTTGCCCCTGGCTGGGCTGGCGGAGGCCCGCCAGCAGGTGGAGTAGGGTGGTTTTCCCGCAACCAGACTCACCGGACAGCAATAGGGCCTGGCCCGCCGCCACCGCGAGGTCGGGAAAGCGGATTGGGGTAGCCGCTGGATACTGGTAAGTCAATTCACTGGTCTGAAGCATCGTGGGGGGATGAGGTTTGAGTTTTTGTGTAAGATGGCCTCCGTAGAGCGGCCATCGGCGATACTTAAGTTGTACAGCATTCTTCCTCCGGGCATTGGCAATATTTGAGGTTGTACAGGTGCAGGCCAATCAAACTAAAGGCCGTCCCGTACTTCCACCATTCGGCGATCGGAAAAAGGGCAAACTTTTCATTGAAAATCAAAAAGGTCAGGCAAATCCAGGTAGCGTACAAGGCATACTTTACCCAGGACTTAGTCGTCCGAGCGCTGGAATGGTAGACGGCAAAAAAAGTAATGCCGACAAATAGGTAGTCCATCGAGCTCCACCAACCGGGACTGGTTTCACAACATCCAGTGACGGAGCAGGTCTGAGCGATAAACAAAAAGGGCGTAGCCACGCAGTGTACTACGCACAGGCCACTGGCCAGGGCACCCATCAGGTCTGACTGTAGGATTGCTTTTGGATTCATTAACGTATTATTGATCTTATTCATGTGATGATGCAAGTTGTAATCGTTCGTAGTATTCCAGGTATTTTTGCTTGTCTACCGCTACTTCCTGCCAAGTATCCAGCACCAAAATGCGGATCTGTTGGTCAATCAGGGTCTGGATTTCCCCGCGGTAGGCTTCGTAATCCAAGTAGTGCGTTTGGCACAGGGTGTTGAGGCGATTTTGGAAAAAGGGCACCGGGTTGAACCAGTAGGAGCGACGGATCAGCTGATTTTTAGCGCGGTTATCCGCCGCAATGGGTGCCGTATTTTCCTTGAGCAGCTCGTTGATCAAAGCGGAGGTCGAGCGGCTCGTGGCCTCCTTAATTTTGTCGGGATCATTGGCGACGGGGCTATCGGCAATGTCCGGAAATAGGCTGTAGAGCCGTGATCGAAGCACCGTATCGGGCTGATCGTACAACTCCCATTTCTTGTCGCGGGTGGCATCGATGAGGTCAGTCATCAAGTTGGCTGGTTTTTCGATGCTGATCCACTGGTGGACCACAGCGGGAATAACAAAGGTAAAGGCGAGCCAAATGCCCACCATCATCAGGGTATTGCCCAAGATACTACGACCTAGGCTCAAGATCAAGTAGTAGGTCGCGGTCCAGAGGAGTAGATAGAGTAAGCCATAGCCCAAAATGGGGGCCAAACTGGCCCGTGCGGCGACCCAAATGGGGGTCAGCGTGGCTCCGTAGGCCACCAGCAGCACCGTCACCAGGCTTAGCAATGCAAAATAAAAGGCCACCCGTGCGAGCAGCCAGGTACGGATGGAGGTCGCCTGGACTTCCACCAGGGCGAGAAAGCCCCTTTCGGCCTCCAGGCTCTTGAGGTTGTACAGCAGGAGGAGCAGGAGCAGGGGCATCAAGAACAGCAGGGCAAAGGCAAAATCCAGGCTGCCGATTTGCAGGCGTTCGGGATTGGCAATTTCTTCGGTCAGCTCAGAATCGTAGGAGCTGGCCATAAAGAAGACGCGTATGTAGTAGCCGTACTGCTCGGCCTGCCCGATGCTGTAGACCAGGGCGGGCGAGGGCTGCTTAAAGTGGTACGTTTCGCTGTACCAAATCGACCAAAACGGGCTTTGTAGGTTTACCCAGGGTCGGTCCTGGGGCCCCGTCTCCCCCCGTTCGAAATAGCCCAGGCACTCCTGGCGTTTTTCCTGGGTTTCGCTCGTGATCCTTTCGATCTCCATCGTCTGTATCCAGTACAAGTGGGCTCCATTGTGCAGTCCGTAGACGGCCGCTCCGATATAAAGCAGAAGTGCCACCACCTTAAATGGGCGGCGGATAAAGTGTTTCCACTCGAATGCGAATACCTGGAGACCGGTCATAGCAGTTGCATTTTTCGGCCTCCCCAATTTAGCAGGATCAGGGTCAACCCCGTCCAGGCGAGTAGAAACAGCAAGTCCAGGCGGGAGTTTGGGAATACACTGGCGCGGGCTGGGGCTTGGTGCTCGTAGTCGGGAATGGAGCGGTAAAAAGCATTATCGGCCTCCCAGCCCCAGTCCCCGGTTTTGGAGCCCCCGTAGGCGTGTTCATCGTTGAGTTTTTTGATCAAAGCGCGACGGTAGTTCTCGACCTGTAGTAAAAAGGCCTGATGGTGCCAATTGTCGCTGGCGCAAAAGCCCTTGCTGGCGTATTGAAGGGAGATGAAGGGATTGAATATCACCGCCAGTTGATAACTTAGTCGCTGTTGGGCCATCACGGTCCGCAGGGCACCAAACTG
>CALCCH010000396.1 GCA_937899855.1 uncultured Saprospirales bacterium
CCAGCGCCCAACGGAGTCAGACCTATTTTTACTGGACCGTCTGTATTCTGGTCGATATGCTCCTCCTCCTCCCCACCCTCAATTTGATCAACATCAACATCACCCGCATCATCGAGCGATCCTCCGAGATTGGGGTCCGCAAATCCTTTGGGGCCCACTCGGGCAATTTGGTGGGACAGTTTTTGATGGAAAATCTCGTGCTGACTGCGATCGGGGCCACGATCGGCTTTGCCCTGTACTTTGGCCTCCTGCAGTGGATCAACGGTCAGGCCTTGCTCGGCCCCGTCAAGCTGCAATTTAACCCCATCCTCTTTGGCTACTGTCTGGCCTTGATCCTTTGCTTTTGCATCCTATCGTGCATCTATCCGGCCTGGCGCATGTCCAAGCTAAATATTGTTGACGCTTTAAAAAACAAAAGAAATGATTAGGCATCTACTGCTCTTGTTGTGGAACAAAAAAAGAGAAAATTTTCTACTCGCCCTCGAAGTACTCCTCGCCTTTTTGGTTCTCTTTGGCATCTCCGTCTTCGTCCTGGGCAATTACCAAAAGTACCGCCAACCCCTGGGTTTTAACAGCGAAAACCTACTGGTGGTACCCTTTACCATGGGCGAAGAAATGGATTCGGCGGCCATAGATGCGACCAAGGAACAGCTTCGGCTGGCGATGAAGAACCTAGCGGGAGTGGAAGAATTGAGCTACGGGGCTTGGTTTCCCTTTTCCGATACCGACCTGCGTACCAACAGCGAGGCGATGGGCTATTTACAGAGCGCCAACTTCTTTTTGGCCGATGAAAATATGGCCCGGGCCATGCAATTTGACCTGCTCGAAGGGCGGTGGTTTACCAAGGCGGACCTGAACGGTAAGTACCGCCCCGTCATCGTCAATCGCCGTTTTCGGGAAGCCTACTTCCCGGGGGAAAAGCTCGCCGACCGAACAATTCCCTGGGGAGACGACGAATACCTCATCACGGGCGTCATCGACGAGTACAAGTACTTTGGCGAGTTTCGGGAATCGCCCCGGGCGCTCTTCGTACCGGCCTCCGAGTTTAACGAACTCAGCCTCCACGCCTACATTCGAGTAGCGGATCACCTGCCCTCCAATTTCGAAGAGGTACTGGACCAGGCCATCTTCGGTGCCGTAGGCGATTGGGAATACGACATCATTGACCTGGACTGGTTGCGGAAAGAAAGCAGTCGGAGTACCTGGGCCTTTATGGTGGCCATGCTGGTCATCTGTGGCTTTTTGGTTTTCAACGTAGCCCTCGGCCTCTTTGGAGTAGTATGGTACAATACCAGCAAGCGCCGTGGTGAGATTGGCCTCCGGCGGGCCCTGGGTGCTACCACCGGAGGCATCAGTCGCCACTTCGTGAGCGAAACCCTCACGATGACCACGGTGGCCATCCTGGTCGGGCTGTTCTTTGCGGGCCAGTTGCCCTTCCTGGCGCCGATCGAGCTGGATGGAAAAATATATGCCATCGCCATGCTGCTGGCCGTTTTTTTTATTTATACCTTAGTATTCGTCTGTTCGATTATTCCCAGCCAACAAGCGGCACAAATCCATCCCGCCACGGCCCTACACGAAGAATAAGGGACAAACCACTCCTAGCAAACGTATGATTTTAGCCATCGACGACGACATTGCGGTCCGGACTTCACTGAGCTTACTGCTCAAGCAAAACGGTTACGAATTTCGAGGCGCCGAGTCGCCCCGGGCGGCCCTCCAGGTCCTGGCCAAACAGCGCCCCGAGCTGATTCTCCTCGACCTCAACTTTAGCATCGCCACCTCCGGGCGGCAGGGACTAGCCCTGCTGGAACAGATCAAGGCCCTCGCACCGGGGGTGCCGGTGATCTTGCTGACCGGTTGGGGAACGATGGAGCTAGCGGTCCGTGGGATGAAGGCCGGTGCCCGTGATTTCCTCACCAAACCCTGGGACAACGAGCACCTGCTCCAGTCCATCCGCACCTGTCTGCGGGTCGAGCGCGCACCGACGCAGGACCTGGGACGCCGCGAACTGAATCGCCAATTCCAACTCAACAACATCGTAGGGGAACACCCCGCACTGCTGCACGTCCTGGAGACGGTCGCGCGGGTCAGTACAACCGACGCCAGCATTCTGATTTTGGGAGAAAGTGGGACGGGCAAGGAGCTGATCGCCGAGGCGATTCACGAGAATAGTCGCCGCCAGGGCCAAGCCTTCGTCAAGGTCAATTTGGGTGGTATTTCCACCACGTTGTTCGAAAGCGAAATGTTTGGCCACAAGAAGGGGGCCTTTACGGATGCCTACAGCGACCGGGTGGGCCGCTTCGAACGGGCGCACCGGGGGACGATCTTTTTGGACGAAATTGGGGAATTGGACAAGAGTGCGCAGGTCAAACTGCTGCGGGTATTACAGGAGCGAAGTTTTGAGCCGCTGGGCAGCAGTCGGCCCCAGCAAGTGGACATTCGGCTGGTGAGTGCGACCAATCGGAAGTTGGAAGAGATGGTGGCGGCGGGCAATTTTCGGGAGGATCTGTTTTACCGCATCAACCTCATCACGGTTCAGCTACCCGCGCTCCGCGAGCGGGCCAGCGACATTCCCTTGCTCGTCCGCTACTTTGTCGACAACCTCCGGGAGCTTTACCAACGTCCCGAGCTCACGGTAAGTCGCTCCGCTCTAGGGTGGCTCCGGGAGCGGCCCTTTCCCGGCAATATCCGGCAACTGAAAAACGTCGTGGAACGGGCCGTGCTGGTGGCGGGTCACGATGCGCTCGACGTCGCGGACTTTGAGCCCCATCTACAAAACAAGGCCCGCAAATCGGCCGGGGCCTGGCCGGCGGTGGGTAGCCTCACACTGGAGGAAATGGAAATCCAAATGATTCGCCAGGCCATGCGCTTCCACCAAAATCAAATCAGCAAAGTGGCCCGTGCCCTGGGCCTGAGCCGGGGTGCCCTCTACCGACGACTCGACAAATACCAGATTCCCCATGACCGCTAGTACCCGTTTTGCCCTGTACCTGTTTGCGCTCTTTGGCTTGGCCATGGGGCTGGCCATGTACGCCCTGCGGGCCTTTCCCCTGGTCTTGTTCGCCACGGAATTGCTACTTTTTGGGATGCCTTATCTCGGCTACCGCATCTATCGCTCCTTCGTGGATCCCCTGCGCTTTATGCTCACCGGCGCCGATGCCATCGCCGATCGCGACTTTTCCCTGAGGTTTGTTCCCACCTCTTCCCCCGAGATGAATCGAGTGATTGAGGTGTACAATAAAATGATCGATCAGCCGCGACAGGAACGGCTGCGGCAAGAGGAACAGCACCACTTTTTGATTAAGCTCATCCAGGCCTCCCCCACCGGAATCATCCTACTGGATTACGACGGCCGCATCACGGAGATCAACCCCCGTGCCCTAGAGCTCCTGGACCTCACCAGCCCGGTGCGGGGGCAGCCCTTGGAAACGCTCCATCACCCCCTCGCCACCCAGCTGAATGCCCTGCGGGTGGGAGAGGCACGGATCATCAAGCTCCAGGGGATCCACCGCTTCAAGTGCCAGCGCTCCAAGTTTGTCGATCGGGGTTTCGACCGGCACTTTGTGTTGATGGAGGAATTGTCGAGCGAAATTCTCCGGAGTGAGAAGGCGGCCTATGGCAAGGTCATCCGCATGATGGCCCACGAGGTCAACAACTCGGTAGGGCCGATCAATTCCATTCTCCAATCCGTCCTCCAACTTGCGGCTTCCATCCCGATGGAGCAACGGACGGATGTGGTGGAGGCCCTGCGGGTGGCGCAGCAACGCAACGAGCGTTTGAATCAATTCATGCGCAATTTTGCGCGGGTGGTCCGGCTGCCCGCGCCCGCAAAAAACTGGGAAGATCTGCATCAAATATTGAGGGACCTCGCCAAACTACTCCAGCCGCAGGTTGCGGAGCGGCGGATTCAATTGCGACTCCGACTCCCCGATACGCCCTTTCGCCTACAGCTGGACCGGGAGCAATTGGAGCAGGCCCTGGTCAACATTATCAAGAATGCGATGGAGGCTATTGAAAGGGATGGCATCATCGAGATCCGCACCGCGGCTCAGCCCGCCCGGCTCTTGATTTGCGATGCCGGACCGGGTATCCCGGCGGAGCTCAAACCCCAACTGTTCACCCCCTTTTTCAGTACCAAAGCGCAAGGCCAAGGCATCGGGCTGACCCTAGTCCGGGAAATCTTGCACCAGCACGGTTGGGCCTTTTCCCTGAGCAGCCCCACTACGGGGAAGACCATCTTTGAAATTCGTTTTTAGGCAGCGGACCTCCGCTGGCATCCGTTCCAATACCAGCCGCAAAACTACCGGATACATTGACCAAAAATCTATCCCTACAGCATTTTTGATGTTAAAACGATGGATAAGGCAAATTATAAAGTGTATATTTACCTAACAGCAGTGTCATTTTTCCTTAGAATAAAGCAGCATCCACCACGACTAAAACAGCATTGAGATGAAAAAACCATTAACCACCCTCTCCGTACTCTTACTTTTTGTCGCCATTTTTGGAGCCTGTAAGAACCGAGAATTCAACGTATCGTACAACCTCTACACGGAGGAGGAGTTTGCCACCATCAGTGCCCACCTCAATTTGACCCAGGACCCCGTCAACTATGATTTCAACTTTCCCAGCTACTACCTCGGCGGTACGCTCCGCTCCACCACGAACGAGGCGGCGACCTTGGGACGGGTCATTTTTTACGACAAAAACCTCTCGAAAGACCGCAGCAAGTCCTGTGCCTCCTGCCACAAGCAGGCCCTGGCCTTTTCCGATGACGTGCCGCTGAGTGAGGGGATCGAAGGGCGGCGTACCGACCGCAATTCTCTGGCCCTGGGATCGGTGTTCAACTTTGCGGAGTATTACGGTAGCCCCACGAGTAATCGCATTCCCTTTATGTGGGACAATCGGGCGACTTCGGTGGCCGAGCAGTCCCGCGGATCCTTTGCCAACAGCAACGAAATGGGAAAGGAAATGCACGAGGTGGTCAGCCGGGTACGGGCCCAGGAATACTACCAGCCCCTCTTTACCAAGGCCTTTGGTGCCGAGCGCATCAGTGAGGATTTGGTGCTGCGAGCCCTGACCTCCTTTATCAATAGCATGAGCCAAGTCAACTCTACTTTCGACCAGGAGCTGTCCAAGCTGACCGGGAAGAATGGCTTGGTCGCATCGGTGGAGGTATACAATGACTTTGGTGGCTATTCGGTAAGTGAAAATGCGGGCAAGGCCCTCTTCCTCGCCAATTGCTCCTCCTGCCACGGCCGGATTATGGAACCCACCCCCATCATCGCCTCCAACAACGGCCTGAGTACGCAATACCAGGACCGCGGCGTTGGTGCCCTCAGCAATCAACCCGAAGAAGTGGGCCTGTTCAAGGTTCCCCCCCTGCGGAGTCTCGCCCTGACGGCCCCCTACATGCACGATGGCCGCTTTGCGACGCTGGAAGAGGTGCTTGATCATTACAGCTCCAACATCCAGAACCACCCCAACCTGGGAGCGCAACTGCGGAATCCGCTCAACAACCAGCCCCGCCGCTTCGATTTCTCGGACCAGGACAAGCGAGACATCATTGCCTTTCTCCACACCCTCACCGATCACTCGGTGTTGACCCAGGAGCGCTTCTCCGATCCATTTTTAAAGTAGGTGATGTCTTACCAATTCGCAACCGGCCTCCTGTACACCCTAATGCTACTCAGCCTTGGGGCCTGCAACCGATCGTTCTACAGCCCCAACGAAGCCTACTTGCACGGCCTCGACCAAAAGGGCAGTATCCGAATCGGCGGATCCCTCCCCAACCCCAATCCCAACGCGGAATACCGCGAATTCAGTGGCCTGGCGGCCTACAGTCCCGTTCGGGGCTTGGGCCTAGTGGGCAGCTACCAACGCGTGGGTTCGAATCAATTGGAGGAGGGGACGCTCGCCTGGCGGATTCAGTTACTGGAAGGGGCGGTGGGCTACTATTACAAACGGTCGCTGCGCTCCCACCCCAACCAATCTTTCCTGCTGGATGTCTACGGAGGCTACGGTGCGGGATCTACCCGTTTTAGCTACGAGGATTTGGGAAGGCTGGATATTTCCTTTGACCGCTTGTTCCTCAGTTCGGGGGTACACTTTTGGTTGGGTCGCAAGTTTGGAGTGAGCTTTGGCCTCCGCCTTACCCAGCTCAATTTTAAAAAGGCAACGGTCGGCGGACTGGTTGGAAAT
Organism: uncultured Saprospirales bacterium; assembly: GCA_937899855.1. GTDB lineage: Bacteria > Bacteroidota > Bacteroidia > Chitinophagales > Saprospiraceae > CALLVY01. Next base: position 6,205 of record CALCCH010000396.1, read on the forward strand.
GCGGAAATCGAAACCCTACTGGTAATCGAAGAGGAGAATCCGTTTTTTACCGTAGAACCCTCCGTTCAATACACTTTTGGCAGCCCCAGCTTCCGGGTTTACCTGTCGATGACGGGCTTTTCGAGCAAAAATGTGGACCGCCTTGAAAATAGCTTCGTGGCGATCACCCCCATTGGGCAACCGCTCGCTAAGGTCGGCTTTATCATCAGCCCCAATCACTTCGGCGAGGCCCGTCGGAAAAAGCAGGCGGAGGAAGCTTTAGGATTTGGAAACTAGCTTGTAGCGCAGCCCCAAGTAAAATTCCCTACCCCGCGTGGGGCCCCAATTAAAAATGGGATCAAAGTAGGGACCGAAGGGTTCTTCGTAGCCCAGAATGGGAAATTCCTGTCGAAAATCGAGTATGTTCTCTACCCCCGTATAGATTTCCCAACGCTGGCGGCGCCAGGTCACCTGAGCGTCGACGGTACCAAAAGCCTCCGAGGCCTGCGGACGGCGTAGGTCGGCGGGGTAATTGTCCGTTGGGGGCAGGATTTTGCGGCCAACCCAGTGGAACTTGAGGTCGCCCTGCCAGGTTTTGGAACGGGTCGCGTAGGAGGCACTGGCCAGCCAGTTGTGACGAGAAACGAAGGGCAATTCCAAGCGCTCTTTGCCTTTTATCTGGTAGACGTTGAGGTAGGTATAAGCCAGCTTGAGCTCCAGGCGCTCTCCAAATTCCCATTTGCTTTCGAGGAGTAGGCTTTGCGATACGCTCTGACCGTAAAAGTTGTCGATGACTGCAAGGGCGGGCCCTTGCTGAAAATCGGGAAATACAAAACTCTGAAACCACGTTAGGTAAGCATCCGCCGACAGGGTGGCGACGGCTTCTTCCAAGAGCCATTTTTTGACCACACTCAGCCCACTATTCCAGGCCTCTTCGGGTGCCAAGTCGGGAGCAATCGATAGGTTGCGATTGCCCGCCAGCAGGTTGACGCGTTCGGAAAAGAGGTGTACCCGCCGGAAGCCTTTACCGATGGAATAGCGCAGGTCCCAGTTGTTCTCCAGTGCCGCTCGTACCAGGAAACGGGGCGTAGTTTTCCAACCAAAATTACCGTGGTGGTCGAGGCGAACCCCCGTGATGACGGTGAAGGGCTTCCACTCCAGGGTATGCTCGGCAAAAAAGCCGGGGATATCGTAATCGTTGTGGTACTGCCCATCGTAATCCAGAAAGGGAAGGGCTTCGGTAAAACTGATGTTCTCCGCCAGGCGGTTGTGCCGCCAACTGGCGCCGGCTTTGAGATTGTTTTGTTGCTGGCCGTAGGTATAGTCGGTGTAAAGGCTGCTGTGAACGTTGCGCTGTTCGGCCCGGTAGCGCTTGAACCCAAAATAACTGTCCTGATCCTGGTAAAAAGCACTGTTGATCCACTTGAGGGACCAACGGTCCGTCAGCTGGCGGTTGATCTTGAAAAAGACGTCCACCTGTTGGAGGTCGACGGTTTGGCCGTAGAAACGGGTTTCTCCCCGATCGCGCTCCTGCTCAAAATCCATTTGTCCGCCCTCCCGATTTTCATTCCAGTAGCGCAGTCCCAATTCCATACGGAAAGGGGCGGTGGGCGTTTTTTCGTAGGACCACTTGTTGAAGACCGAGAGGCGGCGAGTGCGGACGACATCGCGAAAGCCATCCCCATCGCGGTCGATCAGGCCAGCGGGCAGTGTAAAGTGCGCCGCCGTGTAATTGTTCCAGCTTTTGGCGCGGTGGAGGTAATTGAGGTTGTATTGATTTTCCCCGAAGGAGTTGACGTAGACGTTGGCGAGCAGCCGGGGCGTCGTCTCGGCATTGGGGGGAAGAATATTGATCTGCCCACTGATGGATTCAAAGCCCTGGAGCACGGAATTGGCGCCCTTGGCGACGTAGATTTTGCCGATCATCGGGCCGGGGTAGCTGCCGATGCCGTAGGTGTAGGCCAGGCCCTGGAGGAGGGGCAGGCCTTCAAACAGCAGTTGATTGTAGACCCCCGACAGCCCGAGTAATTGCAGCTCCTTGGCGTTGGTAATCAGATTGGTGGTGGTAGATTCCACGCTGGCGTTGGTGCCAAAGCAGCCGGCCAGGCTACAACAAGCTGCTTTTTCCAGCTCCCGCGTAGTGATGACCTCGACCTTGGCGGGGGCATTCTCAAAGCGCGTCGCCTTGTCAGCAGCGGTCACCTCCACCGTTTGTAAGTCAAAATCCTCAAGCAGTTGAATCTCCCACTGGAGGCGCTCGCCAATTCGCAAGGTTTCCGTCCGGTAGCCAATGTAAGAGATGACCAAAACGCGTTCACTTTGCCCCTTGGTGGACAGCGCAAAACGACCCGCCTCGTCGGTGATGGTTCCCCGATCCGAATTTTGCCAGTAGACGTTGGCACCGATCAAGGGCAAGCCGTCGATGTTGGTGACCAAGCCCTTTACTTTTTGCGCTTGGCTCAGCACGGGTAGTGCCAGCAGCAATAAGCAGATGTAGAAATGTCTTTTCATAAGTTCCTGAATTGTCTTCAAGGTAAGCAGAATTCCCGGGCTCGGAGAATGGTCCCCTTGGCGAAACGGGAAACTAGGTGCCATTGGGACAAAATTTGGTTCTCCTCCCCCGTACCAGCGCAGCGCACTGCTGCCCAAAGGAGCCACCGATGTAAAACCAAAGCTGGCATCCCGCTACCATCAAGTACTGCAATTACGGTACCCAAAGCAGTTGGTACGACGCTAAATTCGCTCCAATTCGCTCCGCTGGTTGTGATTTTTTGGGAGAATTCACTAAGTTAGGTGTAGACCAATGATGAGAAAATGAATACCCTCCCCGAAAGGCTAATTCTCTGGGTAATGGTGCTGTGTAGCGCACTCACGGTGGTACCCACCTTGCCCGCCCAAATACTATTGCTTCTGCAAGAACTGCCCAGCTACACGCCCCCCGGCGATACGGTTATCCTCTGCGGT
>CALCCH010000397.1 GCA_937899855.1 uncultured Saprospirales bacterium
TTTCTGGAAAGCGTGGAGCCGGATGGGGAGGTGTTCTACTACGCGCACGACGAGGTCCTCCAAGCGGTGGTGGCGAATTATTCGGGCTCGGCTCGGCTGACGGCCTACGAGGCTCCCCCCGCCCGTATCCGCAACGGCCAGACCTTTTTAAACATCGGTGGGGAAGAGCTGGGCCTACAGATTTTTGGCCAGCACAATTTGGAAAACCTCCGGGCCGCCGCCCTCGTTTGCGGAGCCCTGGGGATGAGCGAAAAAGACTTTTACGCCGCCATCCGCAGTTTTCCCGGTGCCGCCAAACGCATGCAAACCCTCATCGACCGCTCCGACCGCCGCGCCATCCTCGATTTTGCCCACGCCCCCTCCAAGGTACGCGCCACCACCCGGGCCCTACGGGAGCAATTCCCCCGGCGCGAGCTGATCGCCTGCCTGGAGCTCCACACCTTTAGTAGCCTCAACCGCGATTTTTTGCCCCAGTACCACCACAGCCTGGCTGCCGCCCACCGGGCCATCGTCTACGTCGACGACCATACCCTGGCCATGAAGCAGCGCCCGCCCATCGCAGACGAACTGATCCACCAGGCCTTCGATCATCCCCAATTGCAAGTCCTACGTCAGCCGGATCAGCTGCGCGCGGTGCTACGGACCCTCGACTGGAACCAGCGCAACCTCCTGCTGATGACCTCGGGTACTTTTGGCGGACTCGACCTGGCGGGAGAGGTCGACGACCTGTTTGGCAGCGGTGGATAGGCGTCTATTCCGCAAACAGGTGCTTTTTCAGAAAGGAAATCGTCAAATTTCGCTGTAGCCATACGCCAGGACAGCTTGACCTGCCTTCATCACCATGCGCTATATCCCGCGCTGCTTTTTTTAGCTTTTAGATGCTCACTTCATCGAAGTGTAATTCGGATCCGCCAATTGGGCCAAAATGCCATCGATTTCCTCGCTGGAGGGGCGGGGCGCATTGGCGTTGATGATTTTTCCTTCCCGGTCGATCAAAATAAAGCGGGGAATGCCTCGGATGAGGTACTGCTGGCACAGCTCCGATTCCCAGGCCTCGTCGGCGAGCAGTTGGGTGCCCTGCATCTCCTTCTCGGTCACCATCTTTTCCCAGGCCTCGGTATTCTCATCGATGGAGACGCTGGCGAAAACCAAGCCACCCGCTTCGCTGTATTTAGCCTCCAGCTTTTCCAGGTAGGGCATCTCTTGGCGACAAGGACCACACCAGGTTGCCCACACGTCGATGTAGACGTTGCGGCCGCGCAAGTCCTTTAAACTGACGGTTTTACCCTCCACATCCTTGGCCACAAAAATGGGGGCTACGGCACCCGCCACGATCTTTGCCCACTTGGCGTAGCTGTCTTCAACTTCGCTGCGGTAGGCTTCGTTTTTACACAACTGCTGGAAAGCGGTCACCAGGGCTTGGGCCCGATCCGCTCCCTCGAATTGAAGGTAGCTCAGGGTAGCATCGTGCGCGAGGTAGTCGATGATTTCCTGTTCCTTCACCAGCTGTCCGATCAGTTGGAGTTTCAGACTGGTTTTTTGGGCTCTGTCCTCCGCAGCGTCGGGGGTGGCGGCATCGAGGGCCGTCTGGGCCTGGTGGTCGATGACGTTGCGCAAGAACTGGGGATACTGGCGGGATTCCAGCAAGTCGACGCGATTGAGATCGGCCTCCTCCAGAAATTGGTAATGGTCTTCCGCCAGCTCGGGGCTAGCCTCGGTGTAGTACTCGTGAATGGGAACGTAGGTGAGGCGGCGATTGAGGTTTTGGTACTTGATTTCGGCCAGCTGAATGGTCACGAAGTCGCGGTTGAGGGCGGGATGTTGTTGGTAAAAATGGTCAAAATGATCGCGGACCTTGGTGGTGTAGGCATCGCTGAGGGCGAGAAATTCCGCCGCGGTTTTTTGGTAGCCCTCGCGGAGGTCCGCACCCATTTCTTCCTCCAGGAGGTAATTTTCGATCAGGTAGTTGCTTTCTTCCGCACCTTGGCCACTAAAGGTCAGGCTTTCGTCGAATTCTGCTGCGTCCAGCTGGATTTGGAGCGCATCGCCGGGCTCGAGGTAGAGGCCGGCGTACTCGTCGCCGTATTTAAGGGTCATCAGAGCGGGAGCTTCCAGGGGGATGGGCAGGGAAAATTGGCCCTCCTCAACGGGGGCTTCGAATTTTTGGTCACCGAAGGAAAATTTGATGACTTCCGCCTTACCATTTACTATTTGCCCCGAAACGCTGGCTTCGGTGGGGGTGGGCTCCGTACTTTCCGTACCACAAGCGGCGAGGAACAACAGTAGGCCGGTGCGTAAAAAGAGATTTTTCATGAGGGTTTGGTTTGATGAAAAGATGCAATGCGCTAAGAATAGCAACCTACCTAAGCTAGCAAAAATTACCGAATAAATGCACCATTTCCTACCAATTGGTCGCTTCTGGCGGTAAAGACTGGATTTGTGACTTTGGAGGGATAAAACCGCGGGGGGATTTATTGGTGATTTAGCCAATTAGCTTTACTTTTGGGGCCTAATGCCATATCAATATGTCTTGAGTAATCACCCTAAGGGACGCCCTTCGCGAGGGAATGTCCGAAGAAATGCGCCGCGACGAAAATGTCTTCCTCATGGGAGAAGAAGTGGCCGAGTACAACGGAGCTTACAAAGTGAGCAAAGGAATGCTCGATGAGTTTGGCGCCAAACGAGTCATCGATACCCCCATCTCCGAGTTGGGCTTTGCCGGAATCGGGGTTGGAGCCGCCATGAATGGACTGCGCCCCATCGTCGAATTCATGACCTGGAACTTTGCGGTGCTGGCCTTTGACCAAATCGTCAACAACGCCGCCAAGACCAATTCCCAGTCGGCGGGAGAATTTTTCTGCCCCATCGTCTTCCGGGGCCCCTCCGGCTCAGCCGGACAGCTTGCCCAGCAACACTCGCAAACCTTCGAGAGCTGGATGGCCAACGTTCCCGGCCTCAAAGTGGTCTCTTGTATCGACCCCTACGATTCCAAGGGCCTCATCAAAGCCGCCATCCGCGACAATGATCCGGTCTGTATGATGGAAGCCGAAGTCATGTACGGTCACACCGGAGAGGTGCCCGAAGAAGAATACCTGGTCCCCATCGGCAAGGCGGCCGTCCGCCGCGAAGGCACCGACGTTACCCTCGTCTCCTTCAACAAGCTGATGATCCCCCTCCAACAGGCCGCCGACGAACTCGCCAAGGAAAACATCTCCGCCGAAGTAATCGACCTGCGCACCATCCGCCCCCTGGATCACGAAACCCTCATCCGCTCGGTCCAAAAGACCAACCGCATCATCGTCGTCGACGAAAGTTGGCCATTCGCTGGCGTTTCCGCCGAAATTGCTTACGTCATCCAAAAGCACGCCTTCGATTACCTCGACGCACCGGTCATTCGCCTCAATGCGGCCGATACGTCGCTGCCCTACGCCCCGACTTTGGTGGAGGCCTACTTGCCCAATGTGGAGCAAATCGTCAAAGCGGCGAAGGAAGTCATGTACGTCAAATAGGAGAAACGAGCGATCGGATTCCTCCATACCACTAACCATCTAAACCAATCGGGTAGGGCGCGGCCGCCTCACAAAAGGCCATTCTCCGCCGCGGCTCCGGACCCGAGCAAAATGAAAATCAATATGACAAATGTTGCGGTCGTTGGTGCCGGTACGATGGGCAATGGAATTGCCCACGTCTTTGCCCAATGTGGCTTTGCCGTCCAACTCGTCGACGTGCGGGAAGCTGCGCTCGACGACGCCCTAGCTACCATTGCCAAGAACCTGGATCGGATGATCCGAAAGGAAAAGATTACGGAGGCAGATAAATCGGCTACGCTCGGCCGGATCCAAACCTCCACTGATCTGAGTACGGCGGTGGCTGGCGTGGAATTGGTTGTCGAAGCCGCCACGGAGAATGTCGATCTCAAGCTCGATATCTTTCGCCAAATGGACGCCGCCGCCCCGGCCGATGCCATTCTGGCGACCAATACCTCCTCCATTTCCATTACCAAAATCGCCGCCGTGACCAAGCGTCCGGGACAGGTAATTGGCATGCACTTTATGAATCCCGTTCCGGTCATGAAACTGGTCGAAGTGATCCGGGGCTACGCCACCACCGACACCGTCACCAATACCATCATGGACCTGGCCGCAAAGTTGGGCAAGGTGCCCACCCTGGCCAACGATTACCCCGGTTTTGTCGCCAATCGCATCCTCATTCCGATGATCAACGAGGCCATCCACACCCTGCACGAAGGGGTAGCGGGCGTGAAAGAAATTGATACCGTAATGAAATTGGGGATGGCGCATCCGATGGGACCGCTACAACTGGCTGATTTTATTGGCCTGGACGTTTGTTTGGCCATCTGCCGGGTGTTGCAGGAAGGTTTTGGGCAAGGAAAATATGCGCCTTCGCCGCTGCTGGTAAATATGGTGATGGCGGGCAAGCTCGGTCGCAAATCGGGCGAGGGCTTCTACCTCTACACACCGGGCAGCAAGGACCTGGTCGTGGCGCCCACCTTTGCGCGTGGGAATTTATAAATCACAAGCTATCGCCTGTTTTTAAATCGGTCGATTTCGCGGCGCTCCCGCTTGGTGGGCCGGCCGGCACCCCGTTCGCGGATTTCGGGTTTGGCCTTGCCGACAAACCAGTCCTTGTACTTATTGAGCTCCTCCTGGGGCGTCAAATTCTCGTAGCAAGGCTCGGCCAGGGTAGCGGAAACGCGTTTGTCGATCAGTTCTACCACCTTGTATTGGAGGTTAAAACCGTTCTTTTTGACGTCGACTAAATCGCCTCGGACCACAGCGGAGGAGGCTTTGATCCCCTCCCCGTTGATTTTGACCCGGCTGCTTTTACAGGCATCCGTCGCCATGGAGCGCGATTTAAAAATCCGTACACTCCACAACCATTTGTCGATTCTTACTTTGTCCACTGTCGTTAATTTTTAGGATTCCGTTAGTGCGGGCCAATCCATTTCAAAGCTCCGTAGGGTCTCAGCGACCACTTTGGCGATGGCGTAGTCGCGGTACCAGCGGCTGTCGACCGGGACGATGTGCCAGGGAACGCTGGAGCGGTTGATGGCGTCCTCGTAGCATTCCATGTAGCGGTCCCAGAGCTTGGCCTCTTCCCAATCATTGGGATTGTGCTTCCAATTTTTATCCCGTTCATCGATGCGCTCCTGGAGCTTTTCCCTTTGGCGCTCGCGGGAGAGGTGCATGTAAAATTTGAGGACTTTGGTGTCGTTGTCGTACTCCAGCAATTCTTCAAAGGCATTGATCGACTGGATGCGGTGCGTGACGCGGCCTTCGTCGATCCAGCCGTGAACCCGCTGGATGAGGATGTCTTCGTAGTGCGAGCGATTGAAGATTTTGATCATCCCCTTCTCGGGTACCTGCTGGTGAACCCGCCACAGAAAGTCGTGGGCCATTTCCAGTTTGGTAGGCTTTTTAAAGCTGTAAGCGCTGACCCCGGAGGGGCTACAGCGTTTGAAAACGTTGTGGGTGGCGCCGTCTTTACCACTCGAATCCATGCCCTGGAAGATCACCAGTAGGCTGTAACGCCGGTTGGCGTATAACAATTCCTGCAGATCGGCAATTTCACGGATGAGTTTACGGGTTTTCTTTTCGATTTCTTCGCGATCGGTGGATCGGGGCGGACGGGTAGGGTAGTCCGCTAGTTTGATTGTGCTCATTATTCCTGCTTCTTTTGGTCTGGAGCGCCAATTTAGAAAAAAATCACGAACTCATTTTACTGCGCTTGACCAGATAGGATTGGAGGATGGGGCGAAAGCCACGTTGGATATCGGCCTCGATGAAGTCGATTTTGTACTGGAGGCACTTAATTTTGAGTCGTTCTTGTAGTTTGGCCATTTGCTCAATGTAATAATCGCGGACTTGGTTGGATTGTAGGCGGACTCGTTCGCCGGTTTCCATATCGATAAAAATGTAGGGCCGGTTTTCGAACTCGAAGTCCAGCTCCTTGGCTTTGTCGACGGTGTGGAAAAGGATCACCTCGTGCTTGTTGTGCTTCAGGTGCTGGAGAGCCGAAAACAGCTGTTCTTCCTCTCCCTGTTCGAACATATCGCTAAAGATGATGACCAGGGAGCGTCGGTGGATACTGTCCGCAATCTGGTGGAGGGCTGCCGCCGCTGAGGTGGTCTTGTTGTGCTCGGGCTGGTTGATGAGCTGGTCCAGGTAAGTGAGCAACAGGCGGTAGTGCGAGGTGCTGGATTTACAGTGGGTATGGATGTGGACGCGCTGGTCAAAGGTACTCAGACCGAAGGCATCGCGTTGCTTTTTCAGCAAATTCATTAAGCTCGCTGCCGCCAGGGCCGAAAAGCGCAGCTTGTTGATCGAGGCGGTACTACGGCCGTCGACTTCGGGAAAATACATGGAGGAAGAGGTATCCACCACGATCTGGCAGCGCAAATTGGTTTCTTCCTCAAAACGTTTGACGAACATCTTGTCACTGCGGGCGTAGACCTTCCAGTCGATATCCCGGGTCGACTCTCCGGGATTGTACAGGCGGTGCTCCGCAAATTCGACCGAAAAACCGTGGAAGGGGCTTTTGTGAAGCCCGATGATAAAGCCTTCGACGACCTGTTTGGCGAGCAATTCCAGATTGCCCAGATCGCGGACTTCGAAGTTGTCGAGGAGGGAGGGATATTTTTTGTTACTCATACGCTGGTGTTACTTGTATTCAGAACGCAAAGTCGCCTAAACTGTTGCGTTGTCCCCGGGCTGCCGTCGCCCTTCAACTTTTTGGTAGCCGTAGGCCAGGGCGGCGGCGACGAGGAGAGCGGGCAGTAAATTTTCCACCTTGATGCTGGCCATTTCCAACATATTGATACCGATGCCGAGGATCAGCAGCCCCCCACAGGCGGAGAGGGTCCCCACTATCTTGGGGGTAAAAAAGGCCTGGGCCCGTCCCGCCAGGATGGTGATGCCCCCCTGAAAGAGCAGCATGGGAATGATGGAAAACAGGACCCCAACACCGTAGGTGGCGGCGAGGGCCACCGAGGTAAAACCGTCCAGCAGGGACTTGATGAGCAACTGCTCCCGTTTTCCCTGAATGCCCTCTTCAATCGCCCCCACAATCGTCATCGAGCCCACACAAAAGAGCAGAAAGGTGGTGACCAAGCCCTCGGTAAAGCCGGCGCCTCCCACCCCCAGCAGCTCCTGAAAGCCATCGCCCAGGCGGGTAAACCACTGGTCGAGCCGTAGCCCCTGTCCCGTGATGCCTCCGAGGAGCATGCTAAAAATCAAGAGCAGGAGGTAGCCTTCGGGTACCTTTTGGGCCATCGTCAGGCCAATGAGGAGGACGCACAGTCCAATGGCTTGAAAAACGATCAGCTTGATGTCGGGGGGAAAACTCTGCTCCAGAGCCATACCAATCGTACTGCCCAGGGCAACGGTGGCCATGTTGATGAAGGTTCCTAGGGGAAGGCGGACGGACATAGGGCTAAGATAGGGATAAATTAAAATGGTCCCGACTGAGTATTCAACCGGAACCAAATGTATCGTTTTTGGCACAACTGTCTAGGACATGTGCATATTAATTTTATCGAGCAATTTTTGCTTGGTCGTTACCCCCACTTGGCGGTCCTCTTCCTTGCCATCAATGAGGATCAATATGGTGGGGATGCTGCGGACTTTGTATTGGTAGGAGAGGTTGGGGTTGCTGTCGACGTCGACCTTACCAACGGTGATCTTTTCGGTGTCCAATTCGTCGGACAGTTCGTCGATGATGGGGCCGATCAGTTTACAGGGGCCACACCATTCTGCCCAAAAGTCTACAACGGCGACTTTACCTTTATCGATCGCTTCTGCTTGGAAGTTGTCGTCTGTGAATACGAAAGCCATAATTTCGCGGTTAAAATGGTTTAAAAATTTTTGATTTACTAGTAAAATGAAAATTTTACCAGAATGTTGCAAATATAAACATTTACTTTAAGCAGTGCGGCCCGGACAAGTCCGTCCTTTGGTTTATTTTTAGCCCTGTTTGACGTCCGTCAGAGCGTAAAAGGGGCTATGAGGGCTTGCAACTCCTCGCGGGAAAAGTTTTTTTGGTAAAAGAGTCGGATTCCCTCGGTGTTGTTGAGCAGGAGTAGGGCGGGTAAGGAGCCCGCCCAATTGAGCTGTACCAGGTCGGTCCACTGCTGGGTGCTGTCTTGTACCAAAATGCTACAGGGCTCGCTCAGTCCTTGCGCGCGGATACTGGCCACGACCTGGGGCAAAGCCTCCAGTTCGTCCAGATTGATGAGGTGAAGGGCAAAACGCTCCGGCTCCTGGGCCTGTCGCAAATCGCTCAAACGCTGGCTGAGGGACAGGCACTCGGGGCAGTCGATGCGCCAAAAATTAAGGATGTGGAGGCCTTCTCCCAGGCCGTTGATCATCCGGGCGAGGCTATCCAGGCGGAGGCTGTCGACGCGTCGGCCGTTGGCGGTGGCGAGCTTTTGTACGTCCTCCGGGCTCAGTTCGGTACTGGGAAGGCTGGTACCGTGGGGGAGGGCCGTTTCGAAAGGGTCGGGCACTTGGCCATTGGGGGTGTTTTCGGCCGCTGGGGATTGACAGGCGAGGAGGCCGGTGGCCAAACAGAGACAATAAACAATCGGTTTCATAGTTGGATAACAAACACAAACAGTAAATGTGCGGCAAAAGTAGCGAACCGAAAGTGGGCGACAAAAAATTCCGTCAGGAGTATGGGAAATAATCCAAAAGCGAAGGTCCTCTGGATCTGCCTCGGGGCATTGAGTCTGCTGCTGCGCTACCTGGTCAGCGGCCATTCCGACTGGGTCGAACGGTACTACAGCCGCGGTCTTTTTGTCCACATCCGCTCCCTTCTCGATCTCCTGTTCGCCTGGCTCCCTGTTCCTCTCCTGCTGCCTCTCCGCCTTGCTCCTCTTCTGGCTACTCCGACGCCTCTGGCGCTTTGGCCGGCGGTCCATGCCCTGGCCGCAGCGGCTCCTTCGGGCCAGCTTTTCCCTCCTGTCCTTCCTGGGCACCACCCTTTTTTGGTTTTTATTCCTCTGGGGTTTCAATTACGGTCGCATCCCGATCGAAACCCAGCTGGCCCTCCAGCCCCACGCCCTGGACTCCGCCCAGATCAGACAGGCCCTCTTTACCGAAACCGACCTGCTACTCCGCGCCCGACCTACCATCCCCGGAGCGGACAGTACGGCCCTCAATCGGAAGCAGTTGCCCCCCGATTTGGAAGCCCACATCCGCCCGCTGGTTGAGGCCCAATTGCGCGAAATGGGCTATCCCGCCGCCAGCCGCCTCCGGGCCCGTCGCCTCCTACCCCGGGGCATCCTCTTGCGAATCAGCACGGCGGGCTTTTACCTGCCCTTTACCGGCGAATGCAATTTGGACGCGGGCCTGCATCCCATTCAAATCCCCTTCGTCATGGCCCACGAGTTTGCCCACGGCTACGGCATTACCGACGAGGGCGCGTGCAACTTCATCGCCTACCTGGCTTGTTGCCGAGCGCCGGATGGTTTTATCCGCTACTCGGGCCACTACGGTTACTGGCGCTATTTGCGCAGCGCCTTCTACCGACTCGCGCCCGATGCTTTTGAGGCCTACCTCGCTGATTTGGACCCCGTCCTCCGAACGGACGCGCGGGCGGTGCGCAAAAATTCGGAAGCTTATCCCGACCTGTTTCCCAAGTTCCGCAACCTGACCTACGACACTTACCTCAAGGCCCAGGGAGTGCGCGAGGGCCTGCGCAGCTACAACCGCGTGGTCCTGCTGGTCGATGCCTGGCGGAAAACCAGGGAAAGCGAGACGACACTAGACACACATTGAACCGCTACCACTTGCGGAATGGAGTGGCGAACCTTATCTTGAGCAAAGTCAATACACACCACGATGTCGGTAACACCAATGGTCTGGGGAACCTTGCTGGTCCTGTTGCTCGGCCGCGG
>CALCCH010000398.1 GCA_937899855.1 uncultured Saprospirales bacterium
GGATAACGTCCGGGCCTCGGGCGTTATCCCGCAGATTTCAGCCATTATGGGCCCCTGTGCGGGTGGCGCCGTCTATTCTCCGGCCATGACCGATTTTACCATCATGGTAGAAGATACGTCTTACATGTTTGTCACCGGCCCCAACGTCGTCAAAACCGTCACCAACGAAACGGTGACCGCCGAAGAACTCGGCGGTGCCTCGGCGCATTCCACCAAATCGGGGGTCACCCACCTGACCGCCGCCAATGACATCGACTGTATCGCCAAGGTCAAACAATTGCTCAGCTACCTGCCGCAAAACTGCGAAGACCGCCCCGCTCCCTTGCCCTTTGAGGCGGGTACGGAGTTGCGCGAATCGCTGATGGACATCATCCCCGACAACGTCAACCAACCCTACGACATGCGCGAAGTCATTGCGGGCATCGTGGACGAGGAATCCTTTTTTGAAATCCATCCCGACTACGCGGAAAACATCGTCGTCGGCTTTGCCCGTCTCGGTGGGCGCAGTATTGGGGTGGTGGCCAACCAGCCCTACAGCCTGGCTGGCGTTCTGGACGTCAACAGCTCGCGCAAGGGCGCCCGTTTTGTCCGTACCTGCGACTGTTTCAACATCCCGCTACTCGTACTGGTCGACGTACCCGGGTTCTTGCCCGGTACCGATCAGGAGTGGAACGGCATCATCGTCAACGGTGCCAAATTGCTCTACGCCTTTAGCGAAGCTACGGTGCCGCGGGTCACGTTGATTACCCGCAAGGCCTACGGCGGCGCCTACGACGTGATGAACTCCAAACACATTGGCGCCGATTTGAACTACGCCTGGCCCTCCGCTGAGATCGCGGTGATGGGGGCGAAGGGGGCCAGTGAAATCATCTTCCGCAACGAAATTCGACAAGCCGAAGACCCCGCTGCCAAGCTTGCCGAAAAAGAAGCCGAATACGCTGATAAGTTTGCCCATCCCTACCGGGCGGCGGCCCGGGGCTTTATCGACGAAGTGATCCTACCGCGCGATACCCGTCGCAAATTGATCAAGGGCTTTGCCATGCTCGAAAATAAGGTGGATCACCTGCCGCGTAAAAAGCACGGTAACATTCCCCTGTAAGCCCACCGGGTGCCTCGCGGCGCCCCGATTTTTCCATCAGTGCGTTTCCTCCCGGAAGACTTAGTCCGCTAGGCCGAGGCCGGGATGCCGTCACCTACGGAACCCTCCGCATCGCGGGGCTGTTCGGAGGCTTTAGCCGAAAAGGGCCAAGCCCAGCGGGGAAACCGCATGGGTTCTTGGAGGGGATAGAGGTAGATGATCAAACCACCCAGCATGCCAAAGAAGAAGGAGACCAAGCCGTGACTGACGATGATCATAAAGTGAAAAAAGATGGCGGGCCACAAAAAGCGCCGGCGCATTTTTAGGTTCATCACTAGGGCAAAAGCCAGGGAGACCTCAAAGATCATGACGCCCCAAGTGAGTATGGTGATGAAATAGGCGTTGGTCAGGGGGTAGTACATCAGGTCAAACAGCCAGGGCGGCATCCCGATCGAGGGATCGGAAAACCAGTAGTACAGCGCGGTGCCGTCGAGCCATTCCGTGACTTTGAACTTGCCCACCGCCGCGTGAAAATACAGCACCGACATTTGGAGGCGAAGAAAAAAGTAAGCGCAGACTGCATTGATGCGTAAGAAGCTGCTGCTGCTGTATTCCTGTTCGATTTGCCAGTGGTTGCGGCGTTTGTCGGCCAGTGAAATGGGGATCAAGAGCAGGGTGGCGATGGCGTTGATTTGGTCGCCCCCATCTACTACCACGCCACTGGCGTTGAAGCTGAAGGCGACCCACCAGTGGAGGATGCCCGTGTAGCGGGGAAAGTAGCCCGAGATGACGAACAGGAGTACCGCGACGGAAATCCAGCGGGCGGTTTCGAGGGAGACCAGTTTGTACAGGCTGATTTGGGTGATGGTGGCCTTGGTGATGGAGACGTCGTTGAGCAGGCCGGGGCGAAAGAGGGTATCGGTATTGTTGAAAACCAGGGTGAGGAGCAGGCCCAGGGCCAGCGCCGTACGCGCCACGCCGTAGGCATTGGTCCAGATCCGGTAATTCAGCAGCGATTGAGCGTATTGATTTAGAGACACGATACTTCGATTTTGGCGATTTTAAATTGATGATCCAGCTTGTGGTCGTGACGGGCCCAGGCCCAGGGAGTGGGAGTCTTTTTGACCAGGTAAACCTCTCCGCAGACGTAGGGACCGCTGACCGGGTTGGGGAGGTCGGCGTGGGGAAATTCCGTGTGGTGCTCGGTAAGAAAGGGGACGATGCGTCCTTCGCCGGCTACCCAGATGCTGTCGGGCACTTGGGTAATCAGGGCGCCCACTTCGGCACCGATCGAGCGCAGGGTGCGTTTGGTGCCCATCCAGTGGGTGGGGCTGGCGGAGGGGTAGGTACAGTAGGTGTCAAAACGGCCGCTTTCTTCCTGTTCTGCGTAGAGGAAGATCGAAGCTTCGCGGGGGTTACGGGTAAAAAAGGCCCAGCCTTCCGGCATCAGGGCGTTGAGGTTCATCTTGAGCTTGGTGGGGATGTCGATGGGATTGTAGGGGAGCGAAGCCTTGAGGAGTAAGAGCAGTAAGCCTCCCCAAAGTACACTGCAAAAACAGAAGACGATTGTGTTTTTCATCGGTAATGGATATGGGAGCGT
This sequence comes from uncultured Saprospirales bacterium, assembly GCA_937899855.1. Classification (GTDB taxonomy): domain Bacteria; phylum Bacteroidota; class Bacteroidia; order Chitinophagales; family Saprospiraceae; genus CALLVY01. Next base: position 2,679 of record CALCCH010000398.1, read on the forward strand.
TGGAAAAAGGTAACGACCAGCGCCAGCCTTACTCAGGTTAAGAAATTAGGAAAAAAGAATGAAAAAAGGCTAAGTGCTATTGGAAATTAGCTTCGCTGAATTGAGCGATGGAGTTGACCATCTGCTCGTACTGTAGGGCGTTTTCGAGACCGCCATCGGGATCGACGATCGGGGTAGCATCGATCTGCGTGACGACGATCAGTAAGACTGCGGCAACCGCCACGGCCACGGCAAAATCTTCGTAGACGAAGGTCTCCTTTTCAAACCACAGGTCGATACCGGCGAGTCTGTCATCGTCACCCGTATCGTAGTTGGAGGCGATCTTGTCGTACAGCTTGGTCTTCAACTCCTCGGTCGGCGTGGTTTGGTAGTTGGCGAGGTAGAATTCGCCCACTTCTTCCATGTTTTGCAGACCGACGATGTTTTCAATCGCGCTGTAGTACTTTCGGGTGCCATCCTTGATGGCGAAGTCGATCTTCTGGTGGTTGGCCGTTTCCATGGCCTGCTGAAAACCGACGAAGAAATCGGCATCCTGACGCTTGATTTCGGCGATGACTTCCCGCTCAATTTGCTGGATGGCATCGCGGCGCAAATCGTTGTCGCCGAGCATGTCGATGGTCTTCGGCATGTGGTCGATTACCTTAGCCGCTTCCCCATCGCCAAAGTAAATGGCTTGGAAATAATCCTCCCCGCTAAACTGGTGCCGGACCGTGTTTTGCTGGGCACAGCTGACGAAGAGAAAAATGGCGCACAGGGGAAGCATGACATAGGACTTCCGTACGAAGTTTACAATTGTAACCATCATAGTTTTAGAATTTAGTTTAAGGGAATAGAATAAGTCTATTGCTGGACGTTACCTGAATTTTGCTTAAGTAAATTGTTTTGACTAGAGAGGGTCGTAATGGACTCAGAACAACACGCGAGAAGTGTTAATTGGGAATTACAAAACTAGCCAGAAAAGCCACCACATGCAAGGGGGAGTATTAAATTTTAATTTAATGTATGTTTTTATACTTGATGAGTGTGGCCTTTGATGACTTCCAGCGGGCACCCACCCCGCCACTAGCCGTCAATTCGTGTGGGTAATCCGACTGTTAATCGTTCTTTTTGAGCGGAGGCCCTATTTTTGAATTATCTCCACCAAAATCATTACCCAAAATAAAAGTAAAAACGATGAAGTACTGCCTCTTCTTTTTCGTTGCGTTCGCAATGTTAGCGTCCCAACTGCTGGCCCAGGATTCGCTGCCCGCTGCCACCCAGGCCAAGGTCGATCAGTTATTCTCCCACGTTTCGCCCGCTGGCCCCGGTTACGTAATCGGTGTTATCCAGAACGGGGAATGGGTACTGCAGCAAGCCTACGGGCGAGGTAATCTGGAATACGACCTGGCCCTCCATTCGGAATCGGTATTCAACGTTGCCTCCCTTTCCAAGCAATTTACCGCCGCCGCCATCGCGCTGTTGATCCTCGACGGTAAGCTATCGTTGGAGGATAAGATCGGCGATCACCTGCCCGATTTGCCTCCCCACACCCGCAGCATCCGCGTCAAGCACCTCGTTTACATGACCAGTGGCCTGCCCGAATACTACCAACTGCCCCGCGCCAACGGCAGCGATTGGAGCTCCCTCCACTACTTTAGTATCGACACGACCATCGCCGCGGTCATGAATCAGGGGCAGCTCAATTTCAAACCCGGTACGCGCTGGTCCTACAGCAACATCGATTACCAGGTACTCACCGCCATCGTGGAGGCCGTCAGTGGTCAGCGTTTTGCGACCTTCGTCCGCGAGCGGCTCTTCGCTCCCCTGGGCATGCAACACAGCCTCGTCAACGACGACCTTTTCGAAGTCATCCCCAATCGCGTCTTGGGCTACAATCCACGGACCCCGGACAACATCGATTGGTTGTACGAAAGTGGCTACCTCAAGCACCGCGATACCACGGGCTACGTCCAAATCCAGCGCCACTCGCCCCACTACGGCGGCAGTGGGGTCTACACTTCGCTGGCGGATTTAAAAAAGTGGTTTGACAATTTCGAGACCCGCACCTTTGGTGGCGATGCGTTTTACGCGCTGATGCACCACCGTATGAAGTTCAAACACGACAAGCAAAACGATGCTTTTGGTTTGGTCTTTGGTGATTTTATCGGGTAAGAAATCGTGTGTCACGATGGGGCGGACTGGGGCTTTAGTGCTTATTTTATGCGCTTTCCCGCAAAAAAACTCACCGTCATCTGCCTATCGAACCTCGGAGAGGGACGAGCCCAGCGACAGGCGCACCGCCTGATGGACATCCTCTACGACGACGGAATAATTCGTTAGTACCGCCAACATTTGGGGGGCTAGCTGCGT
>CALCCH010000399.1 GCA_937899855.1 uncultured Saprospirales bacterium
TCGATAGCTTCAGGAGCGGATTCGTCGGTGTCGGGAGGATGTGCGAACGTGGACCGGAGCTTACCCGGAAATCTCCCAGGTCTTTTCGCAGCGCTTATAGCTGGCGCACCGCTACTCCTCCCCAAAATTGGGCAGTTCAATATCCGTATAACCCGGAAATTCGATACGCGCCCGCCGGATGAATTCCTCCCGATTGCCTTCCAACTCGCGGTGGCGATCGCGGACCACCTCGGCCAGCGTCCGCTGACTCACCCGACTATCGACCCACCAGATGATGTTTTCGATTGGGTATACGGGAACCACGTACAAGTAACGCCGCAGCACCGCCAGCTCCGACCGGAAATTTTGCAACAGCTCCCGCTGGCGGGATTTGTTGCCCAGGTCCTCACTGGCGCTCAGGAAAAAATCGATGATAAAAGCTTCCGGGCTGCTCATCTTACGTCGCGACTGGAGAAAATCCCGCATCCTTTCGGCCACCGCCCGCATGGTTTTAGCATCGCCCAACTCGTAGTGAACCATCATCAGGATGATACAGTGGGCCGTAAAACTATCGGCAAACAGCTTGGGATCGATTTGCATTTCCAGCGGCACCACCCATTCGATGGCCTTTTCCAACTCCCCCACCCCGATGTAAATCCAACCGACTTCCAGCTTGAGCAGCAGCTCGTCCAGAAAAATGAGTTGGTGATCGTGCTGGTCGTAGTAGGCCAGCACCTGGGGGACGTACTCCGCCACCGCTTCTTCAAAACGGCCCTGGGCGTAGTGCTCGTACATGCGCAGGTGCAGGTATTCAAAAGCCCGCAAGCGCTGTAGGTGGTGGGCGTAAGCCGGCAGTTCGAGCTGCCCCAGAATTTCGATGTCCCGATTAAACGCCGTCCAGCGCCCCAGGTCCAGGAGGTTGAGCAGGTAAGCCACCAAACTCCGCAGGTAGGTCTCGGGATGGTTGCGCTGTAGGACGGGATGCTTGGCAAAGTGCGCCATCAAACGCCAGTTGATTTGGTAGCGGTATTCGTGGTCGCGCATCGCGTAGAAGTACTCGATGTAGCAGAGGTAAAAATAGAGTTGCGCGGTGGGATTGGTGGCGTAGGAGAAATCCTGCAAGTGGGGGTGTTTGAGACAGCTCATAAACTCGTCGAGCGCCCGCCCGCGTTTGATGTAGCCTTCCCGCAGGTTGATGAAACGCATTTTCTTGTACCGGTTGAAGTAGAAGGCGTTGAGCTCCAGTTGTTGGGCCACGTAGGTCTCGCGGTCGAGGATGGCTTCGTACGAATCGCCGTAGTGTTGGGGGTCGGCACTCACGGCCACCAGCCGCCGTTCCCACTCGCCGATGGTAAAACGCAGGTCGTAATAGTCGTTCTCCTCCGCAATCTTACGCGCCTTATCCGTCAGGCGCCGGGCTGCGGGCCACAGGCGCCGCTGGTACAAGGATTGGATATCGAGCAGGAGCTCAAGCACCTCCAGTTCGGGCGTACTGTTTTTGCGGTTGCTGCGCAAGTACTTGAGAATGAGCTGAAAAAGGTAGTTTTTGGCAACCTGCAAGCGATTGGCGTGCCCGCGATAAGTCGGTAGGCGCAGCAGCTTGTCTTCCTCGTACGCCTTCTGCTTGGCCAGCAGGTCAAACAGTTCGAGGTACTTATTGCCCTGTTTCCCATCCGCCCCGACGAATAGCTTGAAGTAGCGCTTTTCCGCCGGGCTCAGCGAATGCACCAATTCGTACAGATTGTCTTTTTTACGCGTCATGGCTTACAAATGTGGCGGTTCAAAAAATAGCCCGGAGGATAGCCCGGCCGGCCTCCCTCCTAGTTGCCCCGTCGCAGGACAAAGCCCGCCTGGTAGCGGATGAGGTGAGACGGGGTACTGCCTTCTCCAGACTCGCTGGCTTGTTGACGTTGGGCGAGCAACAGCTCCAACAGGGATTGTTTTTGCAGATGACTGTCGATCCAGAGGATCAACTCGTCTAAGCGATAAGGGGTGCTCACTTCGGTGTAGCTCAGCACCTTGGCGAGCTGTCTTCGCAATTGTTCGAGTAGCTTGCGCTGTTTGTCCGCTTGGTCTTCGGTTTGGCCAGCGCGTCTGAAGAAGCGAAAGACGAAGGCATCCACTTCGCTCAACTTGTTTTTTCCCTCCAACAGACGCTGGGTCGACAGGGCCAGGGAGAGGACCAAGGGATAGTTTTGCAGGTCGTAGTGGACCGTCATTTGGAGGAGGCGACAAACCGTAAAGAATTCGATAAAGTTGTGGCGGTCAATTTCGTTTTCCAGGTACGACAACCAAACCCGCGCTTCCTCCGTCTCGCCCACCACTAGGTAGATCCACGCGGCGGTGAGCTTGAGGTAGAATTCGTCCCGATCGACGGAGCTGTGGGGGTAGGCTTCAAAAAAGGCCTTGACCTCCGGCGCCAGGGTCTCGACGGCCTCCACGTAGCGGCCACTGAGCTCGTAGTAGTGCATCATGAGGTGAAAGTAGTCGATCGACCGTCGTCGGAGCAAGTCGTGGCGGTCCTTGGGGATGGCCAGGTTGCGTAGAGACTCAATCTGGGGCCGCAAGGCTTCCAGCTTTCCCGCGTCCATCTGGGTGTAGAGGTAGTTGACCTGTACGGTAAGGTAAGATTCGGTATGCACCTCAATCAAAAACGGATGTTCCTCAAAGACCGCTCGGGCGCGTTCGGCCAAGATGCGGCTCTGCGCAGAATCGCGGATGCCGTGGTAGTATTCGTAGTAGCACAAGAGGTAGTACAAGCGCGCCACGGGCCCATCCAGTTGTTGTTGTTCCTCCAGCAGCGGGTGCTGGAGGAGGGAAAAGAAACGGTTGCGGGCCTCGTCCCGTTTTTGAAAACCTTCCCGGAGATTGTGGAAAAATAACTTCTTGTATTGGGTAAACAAGGTAGTATGAATCTGCAATTGCTGCGCCGCCGCCTTCTCCCGGGCCATGATGTCCTCGTAGTACTCCAAGTAATTATTGGCCACCTCCTCCTGCTCAACCATCCGCCGTTCCCACTTACCAATGATGATCAGCAAGTCGTGCCGCCAACTTTCCGCCGCCAATTTCCGAGCCTTTTCCAATTGCTTTTGCGCCGCTCCGAACAGCCGCCGGGCGTAAAGGGAGTGCGAATCCTGCAAAAGCTCAATCACCTCGGCCAGTACATTGTTGCCGGAATGGTAGTGCCGCAAGGCACGTAAAATGAGCTGAAACAAATAATTTTTTGCCACCGCCAAACTATTGGAATTGTTGGTGTATCCCAGTTTTTTTTGGAGCGCCGCTTCATTATATCCACGCGGATGGTTGACAGCATCAAACAATTTAATATATTTGTTGTTAGGCTGTTGACCGTTGCCTTTCGCGTAGAGCTTAAAATAACGCTTCTCCGAAGGCGTCAAATGCTGAATGAGGGTGCTGAGCGCGTCTTTCTTCTTGGTCATACGGCAACGGAAAAAGAGAGTAGTTACCTAAAAAAATTCCTGCAACCGAACGTTTGCACTTCTCCAAAGTCACTGAAACAACTGACTCCTACGTCCTTTGTTTTGGTATCATCAGCGGTTGTAAAAGAGATAGTCACTGGGGAACTAATTGAATGAGAGAAATTCATAAAAGGCTAATTGTGTTTAGAACACTAAGATTAAATCCCGCACATTCCTTTTTATCCCCCTCATTTTCAAGCAATTATAAATTGCATTTGTATTCAAACCCTGGTCCATTAACCTAAATTTCGACAAATTCTGTTCGGTATCGACTCCCGGAGTGCTGTACTTTTGTATGGTCAACCGGGGAAAACGTAAGTCGAGTACTTAAAAATAAACAATTAGGTCCACTTTCGGGGCCTCCACCTCGGGTTTTTGCCTTAGGCTTTTGAGAGCAAGTGCGCTAGTACCAAGGTCCAGCGCCACCAAATGAAAATATTGAGAATAAGATCATGAAGATTGAATTAGGGTTTGTAATTGAGACTGTTTCCGGTAGGTCGGGATTGACTTACTGAAGGGAATTAAAATTATCTTTTCCAGTGGAAGTAAGGAACCGTAGTTTGGGAGTAAACGAAAAAGATAAGCCCGGCCACAAAATACCTGGGAACAGTCTTCTTTGAATTTTTGAGCTGTTTAATAATACGAGCGGAGTCCTCCTCATTTAGGGGTCCTGCCGCTTTTCCGAATTAATTACGACACAACGTCTGGTTGTCCCCCATCACGGGAAATTAAGCATTTCGGACTTTTATGAGAGTTAGTGAAACTAGGACCTGCTTAACCAGACTAACTTTTGGGTTTTTTGAGCTGGAGACCTGGCACGGTAATTAAAAGGTTATTTGGAAGGTATTTTTGAATACCTGGCTGGAGAAAACCTTACCGAGCGCTGGGTCTCTTTTTTTGGTCCTTGCCCCATCCACCCAGCTGATAGGCGTACACCGAAGCCCCATTCGCCACCAATAGGACCAAACGCTCCCCCCACTCCACCAAACGAAAAGCCCCCGTTCCGGCCAGCGGAAATCCCTCCGCCAGCCCTCCCCTACCGCCAATGAGGTCAATCCGTCCGCTACTGCGGTCACACCAGCCAAGGAAATCCGTCTGCCTCCCCGGTACCGCCACCCGAAATACCGTATCCGCTTCCGCCGCCAAGCCCCTTCGCCAAGCCCGCTCAAACCGACCCGCCGCCGTGTAGTGGTACCCCACCAAATCCGCCCCACTCCAACCCACGTAATTCTTGGCCCCTTCCCCCGCCTATGTAGCCAGCAGCAAACCCCGCCGCTCGGCCGCCGGAAAGGGCAAACCAAACCACTCCCCCCGCTCGTTAATCACCGCCAAAGTCCCCGCCTGCTGACTGCCCAGTATCCGCAATTGCCCCGCCCCCTCCTCCACCAACAAGGGCACCGTCGGATCGAGCAACAAGCCCTCCGTCGCAAAGCGCAAATGGCCATCCCGAGCGTAGGCCCGCAGTTGCCCCGTTCCGGTCAGCA
>CALCCH010000400.1 GCA_937899855.1 uncultured Saprospirales bacterium
TCTCATGTGATTTCGACCACCGAGACGCCATTGGACCACCCACCATCCTGTACAATCCCCGCGGCTTCGGTGACCTCTTCAAAACGCAGCTCCCCCCGGTTGAGGTAGAGCCGGTTGGCCTCCTGATTGCTGGTAAAAAACAAATCCACCAGGCCATCGTTGTTAAAATCACCAGCGCCCAATCCACCACCGTTGTAAAAATACATGTACTCAAAGACGTTCATGTCAACATTTTGGGCCAAGCGGTTGGTAAAGTCCAGCCCAGTCCGATCGGCTTCGTGGAGCACAAAGGTCTCCTTCGGCAAGTCCGATTCCGTGCCCCGCAGCTCCGGTACCGACGCAACGAAATAGCGCTCTGCTTCCGGCACGCCCGCGGAATCGCCCCCGCAAGCTCCCAGTAAGCACAACACAGTCATTCCCAGTAAGCAAGCCGCCATTCGCTCGGCCCTTAGCCAACTAAAACAATTCATCATTGGAAAAAATCTTTTGCACGTTTTGAAAGACGGTACAGCAGTGGGGCCGCATCGTTGCGCAGGGCCAGCAAGTAGCGCTCTCCCGCCCACTGCCATTCGCTGAGTTGCTTGACTTCGCCGGACAGACGCAGGCCCATCCGCCGACTGTCTTGTACGCTAAAATTGCCCCGCCCGTCATTGAGCAAGACCTGCCCAATGCTCGCATCGAGCCGGGAAAATTGCGGCAAGAAACCGTGGTTGTTGCCCCCCAGTACCAGATCGGGACGGCCATCGGCGTTGAGGTCGGTAAAAAGGGCATCGTTGACGCAGGAGAGTTGAACCTCGGCGGGCAAGGGGCGCAGCTCGAACTGGCCGTCCCCCAGATTAATGGCGACGCTACTGCTCAGGTAGTTGGCCTGCTTGACGATCGCTTCGCTGATACCCGCCTTGGAGAATAAATCCTGAATGGCCTTGTCGGCGTAGCTCTCGTGACGGAGGTTTTGCTTTTTGAGGGCCACCACCTGTTCGGCCAGGTCTTTTTTGAGGGGAACGGGCATGTCCCGCCCCGCGATGGTGCGCGTAATGACCTTGTCTACCGAGCCGTTTTGGTCAAAGTCGTTCATCCACAGCTTGAGCGGATGTTCGGCATCGGTACGGAGGTAGAAGTTCTCTCCCAGGTTGCCGAGAAACAAATCCTCATCGCCATCCCCATCGAGGTCGGCGTGGGCCAGGCTGTACCACCAACCCGGATAATCCCCCAGATTGGAAGACAGCTTTTCGAAGCGGCCATCGACAAAGCGGTACGCCAGCGGACTCATCCACTCCCCTACGACCACCAGCTCCCGCTGGCCATCTCCCGTCAGGTCGATCCAGTCGGCATCGGTCACCAGTCCGAGCCGGGAAAAGCGGGGGTTTTGTTTTTTCCCCCAATCCGTAAAATTGCCCTGCCCATCGTTTTCGTACAGGTAGCTCTCCGGCGATCGTCCGTAATCATTGGGCCGACTCCGCGATCCAACAAACAGATCGAGATCGCCATCGCCATCAAAATCGTAGGGGGCGGCGACCGAGGTGTTCATCCCATTGGTGGGAAAGGCGGAAGGGGCCAGGCTAAAGTTGCCCTGCCCATCATTGCGGTAGAGGCGGTCCTGCATCTCGCGGGTCAGGCTGGGTTGGTGATTGCCACCCGAGCCCACAAAAAGGTCGAGATCGCCATCGCCGTCGGCATCAAAAAAGCGGACGGCCGTATCTTCAAAGACATTCATCGTTTCCCAAAATTCGGTACCGCTGGCCACCCATCCCTCGTCCGTACGCAGGTAGAGCCGGCCGGCCTGGCCCGCCGCACCACCGATATACAGGTCTTCCCGACCATCCCCATTGACGTCGCCCAGGCCCGCGCGGGGACCATCGTGCGACACCATCACCGGAACGTTCCGCTCGAAGTAAAAGTCGATAAAGTCATCTTCCTCGTGGGCGACAAAATCGTGGTCGACCGCTTCGAAAAGCGTCGGTGGCGACCCGGCGAAATCCCGGGCGGGACGCCGCTCGGCCGTGGGATAGTCCACCTCCAAAATTTGGTCGATCGCGGGCCGTTCGATCCGGCTGCGTTGCCGATCGGGCCAAACGACGACCAGGGAATCCACCGTGCGGTGCGTTCCCAAACCAATGGAAACGAGGTAGTCGATGGAGGATTGAAAGCCCCGGGTGGGGATGAGTTGGCGGTTGATAATTTGATCCCCCACGTAAGCCTTTACCTTGGCACCGATGGCGTAGGAATTGG
>CALCCH010000401.1 GCA_937899855.1 uncultured Saprospirales bacterium
GGCGGAAAGTCAATGTCGGCGATGGTGGCGCGTTTGAGGTTGATGTTTTGGATGGTGGTACTGCGATTGCCGTAGTCGTCCGTGACGGTCCAGGTCCGTTCCACCCGGGTAGTTACGGTATCGCCACCGAAAAGGGTAAAGCAGTCCAGCTCTACCCGCAGATCCGTGTAGCTCAGGTCTGTGGAGTCCAGGCTGGCGCAATTGTCCTGAACGCTGGGAAAGCCGATGCTTTGTGGCAGCAGGTCGGCATTGCAGTAGAGCAGGGTATCCGGGGCGGTGAGGAAGGGGGGCAGGTAATCGTTGACCGTGAGTTGGGTGGCGCAGGCATTGCCAGTGCTCGTTTGTCGGACCAGGGCGGTTAGGGTCTGGCCGATATTGGCGCAGCTGAGCACATTTCCATAGTTATTGCCTTGTTGATCGGTGATGGTAACGGTAAAATCGGCCGGATCGCAGTCGGGATCCTCCAGCAGGATGGCGGGCGTCATCAGGGCGCTACCGTCCAAACCCAGCGAAACCCCCAGGCTGCTCTTGCAGGACAGCACGCACTGCGCCGAAAGCTCCACCCCCAACGAGCACAGGACGGTAAAAAGCACCACCATTTGCCGCCCGTAGCGACCGCTGGTATGGCTTCTCCGTCCACTCGAAAGTAGCCTGATAATATTCCGTATGCGAGGACCAAATTTCACCGTAAACACTGGTTTTAACTGTTTGGTCCACAGTTTTTTGTCTTTGTTTTGTCCCGTCGGCAATCGGCTAGGAGTGAGACCCTAGTTTTTGTTTCCGTCTTAGGTACTAAATTCTTACTAAATCGTAAAAAGGGTAAAATGAGTGTGGGAGGGAAGGTATTGCTCCGATTCTATGGGAATCGGAGCAATGAATGGATGAGTGTTTATAGTAATTTTTGTCTAAATACAATCCAAAGGTAAGGGCTCCGGCCACCGGGCTCAATACCATGGAATAGGTATTTATAAAATAATAAAATTATAAATTCAATTATTGCTTTAAATCAGCAATTTACACTTTTTAATATTTATTTATATACCGTTCCGACCCCACTAATACCCCAAAACTTGAGAAGCCCCCTCCCAGTAGAAACCGAGAAGAGGCCATCCCAAAAACCAATTTTTAAATATCGTAGGCTCCCGCGTGGGGCGCGAGCGGATTATTTGCGGTATTTTTTAGAGCGATCGAACTGCCCCACCTTGCGATCGAAGGCAAAATTGATCGATACTTCGTGCGAGCCGGTATTGTACTGCTGAAAATCCCCGAGGAACACGTCAAAGGAATACATCAGCTGGAGGGCGTTGTACTTGGTACCCAGGGTCAAGCCCAGCGCTCCGCCCGAGCCCCCCCGGTACGACAATCCGGTAATCAACTGCTCCTTGAGAAAGGACACCAGCAGGTTGAGATCGGCCAGCATGGGCGAATAGCGCACCTGCTTGAGCAGTACCGAAGGCTGCAAGATGACCTTGGAGTCCGCCGTTCCAAACTTTCCCCCCAGGTTGACGAGGAAATTGAGCTCCGTATCCAGCCCCTCGATATCGTCCAGCCGGTTGCGCACCAGGCTGGGCGCGGAGAGGCCAAAAAAGATCTGATCCTGAAAGGAACCGTAGACGCCCAAAGAGGCGTCAAAATTGGATTGGCCATCCATCAATTCCTCCATGGCCTCATCGCTGGGATCGTACAATCCGGGCGTAGCGCTATTGGCCGCCACGTTGTCGAGTCGGAGGCGGTGGAATTCGGTCGATACCCCCGCGCTGATCTTAAAGTCCTTGGCCTGAAAGCGGAAGGCGTAGCTCAATTGGGCCCGGGTCCGGGTGAGGGAGGCGATGTTTTCGGAAAAGACCATCGCACCGATTCCCAAGTTTTTCCCGATGGGGCCGTTATAGTTGATCGAATAGTTGCGGGGCGTTCCCGAAAAACCGGTCCAGGAAGCCCGGAGGTTCATAAACAGGTTGTGGTGCGCCTCGTCGAAGCCCGCCGCGGCGGGATTGATCAACAGGGGATTGATGGTGTAGTGTACAAATACGGCCTCTTCCTGAGCTCGGAGGGTACTGAGGGAGGCGAAGAAGGATAGAAGTATGAGTAACTTTTTCATGTTTGGCAAATTTGTAGTGTTCTTGGGAATGAGATTATCGTAGGATCGTCAGGTGACCTTTGACCGTTTGTAGCTGTTCTTCGGCATCGCGGTATTCAAATACCCAGAAGTAGCCGCCCTCGGGCAGGATGGTACTGTCCAAATCGGTACCTTCCCAGGTATTGTCATAGTTGTCGGCGCGGTACACCAATTTGCCGTAGCGATCGAAAACCTGAAGCGTGTTGTCGGTAAATTCAAAGGCACAAACCACCAAAAAGGCATCGTTCTTACCGTCGCCATTGGGAGAAATCACCTGTCGGACATCGTCGCATTCCCCTTCGGGCCGTACGTCGATCGTTCCTTCCCCCAGACAGCCGTTGTCGTCGGTCACCAGCAGGCCATAAGCCCCGGGGCTCAGGTCATCGACGAGCGCGGTCTGGCTGTTGTTGTTGTCGTTCCAAGAGTAGAGATAAGGCGCCGTTCCACCGCTCACTGTGGCCCGAACGCTACCGCTGCCCAAATCTTCAATCGTCACCTCCAACGGATTGGGGTTGACCAGAGGTACTTCGATGACGGCCGTCAGCGCGTTGGCATCGGTGATCGTAACGGTGTAATTGCCCGATTCCAGGCCACAAATCTTGGCACCACTCTGGCCGTTGCTCCACAGGTAGTTGAAAGGAGCTACCCCGGTGAGCGGGGAAACGCCAACGCAACCCCCACCCGGGCTGGCCGCACATTCCGAAGGATCGGACTCTACCGCCACGCTGATCACATTCGATTCGATCGTATAGGCCGCCGTGATGATACAACCATTGCCGTCGATCACCACTACGTTGACCGGACCCGCCGCCAGCCCGATGACCGGATTGGTCGAAGCACCGGTGCTCCATTCGTAGGTGTAAGGCGGTACGCCACCATCAACCACCAGGAGGATCGAGCCGTTATCGGCCGCCCCCTGCGAAGCCGTCACGATGGCGTCTTGAATTTCGAGGATACTGCTGGCCCCGCCGATGATATAGGTATCTTCCTGGGTCGTTCCGTTGGCATCGCTGACCGTTACGGTGTAGGCTCCCGCGCAGAGATCGGTCAGGGTAGCCGTATTGCCCCCACCGTTGCTCCAGGTGTAGCTAAAGTGCGGCACCCCTCCCGAGGGATTGATGCTGATCAGCCCAGCGCAGTCCTCAAAGCAGGTTTCGTCCAGTTGGTAGCTGACGTTGATGGCGATACTGGGCAAATCGTTCACCACAAAACCACCCATCGTAATCACACAACCGTTGGCGTCGAGCACCGTCACGCTGTAGGGGCTTCCGTTGCCACAGACGTCGATCAGGTCTTCGCTGGTATCGCCATTGCTCCAGGTAAAGGAATACGGAGCAACACCACCGGTCACCGAGATATTGACAAAGCCGTTACAGCTGCCGGTTTCTCCGGTATTGGGAACGATGTTGTCGATGTTGATCACCAAGGGCGGTGGACTCGCCACGGTAAACGAGAAGGACTTGGCCCGGCCCTCGTTGTCGATGATGTTGACCACAAAGTCATCCGCCGAGAGGTCTTCAAAAGTCAGGACCCCATCCAGGCTGGTCTGGGTCGCCCCGTTGTTGAGCGAAACGACGTAGGGGGGGCAGCCCCCGAAAAAGGTCAGGGTGGCGCTACCGTCCTGCGTATCGGCACAGCTCGTATTGGTCACGTCGATATTGCTGCAAGTGATGGGTGCCGGGTCTACGGTAATCACGTCCGATTCGACAAAGCAACCCTGGGCATCGGTAATGGCCACGGTATAGTCGCCTTTACAGAGGTCCGTAATGTTTTTGCTGGAGGCGCCGTTGCTCCAGGAGTAAGTGTAAGGCGCATTTCCCCCCGTCACGTTGATGCTGATGCTACCGTTGCAGCCCGCGCCGCTTTCGCCCGTGACGTCAATGATGCTGATGATGATGGCCATCGGTTCTCCAACGGTATAACTTTCGATGATGACGGCATTGGTCGTCTGATCCGTGATCGTGACGGTGTAGGTACCCGCGCCAACGTTGAGCAGGTCCGGTAGGGAGGTCATGTTGCTCCACTCGTAGGTGTAGGGTCCAATTCCCCCTTGTACAAAAGTCTGTACGCCACCGTCCGTGCCGCCGTTACAACTGGCATTAGTCACCTGCCCATTGGCCTGGAGGTCACCCGTGAGCAGGTACACGTCGCTGATGCTACAGCCGTTGGCATCCGTGACCGTCACCCGGTATTCTCCCGAGCCCAGTCCCGTAATCGGATTATTGGTCGAGCTAAAGCCACCGGAGCCGGTCCAGTTGAAGGTGTAGCCCGCCGTTCCACCCGTTACGGCAAGATTGATGATGCCATCGTCGTTGCTCGAACCAGGAGTGGTCAGCGTGGCATCGATATTGAGCGGAGCTGGCTCGGTTAGGGTAAAGGGGCCCTCTACCACCGAACAACCATCGCTATCGCTGATCGTAACGGAGTAGCTACCGGGGGCCAGGTTGGTCAAATCTTCGGTATTGGCGATTCCCCAGTCAAAGGTATAGCTGCCCGAGCCGCCGGTGGGGCTCAGGTCGATGGCGCCATTGTTATCGCCGTTGCAGGAAATCTCCGTAACCACGGGATTACCGAGAATCGCGGCGGGTTCGGTGATCTCAATGCCCGGGATACTAAAGGTACAACCATTGGCGTCGGTCACCGTGGGAGTGTAAGTCCCCGCGTCCAAACCGCTCAAGTCTTCCGTGCCAGCACCGTTTGACCAGTCCACGTCGTAGGGAGGCGTTCCTCCACTTACGGTAATGTCGATGGCGCCGTTGCCATCGCCGTTGCAGGTGATGGGGCTGATCTGATCCACGCTGATGTCGATGGCGTCGGGTTGGCTGATCGTGATGGGCGCGCCCACCAGGGTACAGCCGTTGGCATCGGTGATGGTTGGCGTATAATCGCCCGGGGCCAAATCAGTCAGATCCGGTCCGCTGAGCATGGGTTGGTTCCAATCTACCGTATAGGGAGCCGTTCCTCCGCTGATGGTCAGGCTGATTTCCCCTTCAAATACGCCATTACAAGTTAGGTCTTCGTGCGTTTCGGTAAAGCTGATGGCCTGGGGCTCGCCTACCGTGTAGGGGCCCGCCGTAATCACCGTACCGTTGTCGTCGGTGATGGTCACCGAGTAGGTACCCGCCGGTACGTTGACCAAATCTTCGGTCATACTGGGCGGGGTATTGTCCCAGACAAATTCGTAGGGTGGCAATCCACCCGTTATCGTGAGGTCAATCCCACCGGTCGCCTCGCCATTACAATTGGCATCAGTGATGTCGGCACCGCCAACGGAGGGCAGCTCCGCCGGGTCTACCGTAAAGCTAGCGCTCTGGGTACAGCCATTGGCATCCACCACGGTGACGTCGTAGGTACCGGGAGCCAGTCCCGTCAGGTCTTCATCCGAGGAGGTAAATCCACCGGGGCCCGTCCAGGAAGTAGACGCGTAAGGCGTAGTGCCTCCCTGGATGGTAATGTCGATGGCACCGTCGCTGGTACCAATCACGATCTGATCGGTGACCACTCCGGTGATGTCGATGGCAGCGGGTTCGTCCACCACCACACAGGTGGTCTGGGTGCAGGAGCGCGCGTCGGTGACGGTGACGCAGTAAGTCGCTCCGCTCAGGCCACTGGGGTCTTCATTGGTTCCGGCCCCATTATCCCAGCTGTAGGTGTAGGGCGCCGTGCCCCCCATCACCGTGAGGTCGATCGACCCATCGCTGTCGCCATTACAGGTCACATTTGTAGGAATTGGGGTCAGTACGATCGCCGTGGGTTCGTCGACGGTATAGCTGGCGCTCACCGAACAGTTGTCGTCGGTGACGGTGACTGAGTAGGTGCCCGGAGCCAGCCCCGTGGGATCTTCGCTCGATCCGGCGCCGTTGTCCCAGCTGTAGGAGAGGTTGCCGACGGATCCCGTAACGGTGAGGTCAATACTGCCATCGTCAGCCCCGTTGCAAGAAACGTCGGTGACGGTAGCACTCAGGGTAAAGGGATCATCTTCCTCCACGGTGGCACAGGTCGTTCCAGTACAGCCCTCACTATCGGTGATGGTGACGCAGTAGGTGCCCGCCGCCAGACCACTGGGGTCCTCGTTGGTTCCAGCACCATTGTCC
>CALCCH010000402.1 GCA_937899855.1 uncultured Saprospirales bacterium
CTGGGCAGGTTTTCGATATTGAGGTAACCATCCCGGTGTTCGGGATTCCAATAGACGACGCACTGGGCTTTGGGAGCGTGGTGGGAGCCCACCATCTGAACGTGGTGCGTACCGATGTCTTTGAGGAGTACGTATTCGCGTTGGAGTTCTTGGTGAGAGTTGTTGAGGAGCTTGTAGTCGTCCTGCAGCTTGCGGACTTGTTGGGAAAGGGCGGCGAGGTCTTTACGGGCACCTTCTTGGTTTTGGTAAAATTCGTAAGCCATCCCCGCCAGGAGCAAAACGGCAATCGAAGCGGCCGCCGTAAACCACATTGAAATCGACCGGCCGGAGCGATTGACGGGAGGCCCAGCTTCCCCTGCCGGGACGGTAATGTCGTCAATGTCCTTCATCACCTTTTCTTTCAGTCGTTGAGGGGGCGGGATCGAGTGCGCCATCGCGTAGGCCTCGATGCCTTCGCAGAGCTCGTGGAGCAACTCCCGTACCTGGGGATGCTTGGCTGCCATGCGCTCTACTTCCCGGCTCTCCTCCTCCGAGGTGAGCCCCAGGCAGTATTGCTCTAGGATTCCGGACGCTATGTAATCTTCAATCTTCAATCCAAAACCTTTTTATCCAAGGAGCGCCACCAAGGCGCCCAAAGTCAGCATCATAACGATGCTCACCGTGGTGTTCAAATAAATTTTTCGCAGCTCGCGTAAGGCAATCTTGAGCCGGGTTTTTACCGTACCCAAGGGAATGCCCAACTCTTCCTCCACTTCCCGTTGGGTATAACCATTGAAATACACTAGGTCAATGATGACGCGGTATTTTTCGTCGAGGTTGTTGACCTCCTTTTGGAGGCCAATCTGGTCGATGTTCATCGAAGTGGCGTGCTGGTAATCGTTCTGTAGGCTCTGGTCGATGGGTTGCGTAGTATCGCGACGACGGTAATGACTGGTACGGATGGTGTCGATGGCAGTATTGCGGGCGATATTGAGTAACCAAGTGAATAGTTTTCCTTTCCGACGATCGTAATTCCGGCCGTTGCGCCAGACCTTGATAAAGGTTTCCTGGATCACATCCTCGGCCAGTGCCTCGCTGCCCACAATCCGTAAAACGACCCCAAAGAGGGCGGCGCAATAGCGGTCGTAAAGCAAGGAAATTGCTTCTCTATCTTGGGCTTTTAGCAACCTTATGAGATACTGTTCCGTGACCATTGCTACTAGATCTGGGCAAATGCTAATAATGTAAAAGGCAAACACCTTTCGTTAACAAATGTTTAACACCACTTTGAAAAAAATCGAAATCCGTTTTCCCACCAGCCGCGTATGTATGCCGAATTTCATCACAATTAAATCAATCAATCATGAAAAAATTACTGATGCTCAGCCTCTTCATTGCCGCCGGCCTTTTCTCCTTCACGACCCTCTCTGCCCAGTGCAGTGGCGCCAGTGGCCAGGCCAAAGCCATGAAAGTAAGTAACTCCTCCTACGGCAAGGACGTCGTAGACATCGCCATCGGTTCGCCCGATCACACTACTCTGGTAGCCGCCGTCAAAGCCGCCGGACTCGTCGAAACCCTCAAAGGAGAGGGCCCCTTTACCGTATTTGCCCCCACCAACGATGCTTTCGGCAAGCTACCCGCGGGTACCGTCGAAACCTTGTTGAAGCCAGAGAACAAAGCCAAATTGACCCAGATCCTGACCTATCACGTAGTGGCCGGTAACTTCGCGGCCAGCGACGTCATCGCCGCCATCAAGAGCAGCAACGGACAAGCGACCTTTACGACCGTTAGCGGTGGAAAACTCCGCGCCAGCATCGTCAACGACAGTGTGATTTTGGAAGATGAGAATGGTGGCCGCGCCGCAGTGACCGCCGTCGACCTCAAGGGAAGCAATGGTGTCGTTCACGTCATCGACTCCGTCGTATTGCCCAAATAAAGCAACACCCTGTTTTCCTTCTGATTAGGATATCAGTTAGATTTCAAAGTAGAGGCCATCCAGAGCGGATGGCCTCTTTGACTATAACCCTTTAAAAGCATGAAATAACACTTAGGAAAAAGTGGCAAAACTTTTTCTTAGCTCCGTGGGAAAAGATAAAAGAGGGTCGTAGCTCGTCTAAAAAGATGGACATTTGATTTTGGAATTGCGCCGCTTGCTCCGGTGTAGATCGATGGAATGAATGACCGATAACTCGGGTCCGCCCGCTCCCGAACTGGCCGCAAATAATTTCGAGACGTTGGTGTCGAACGAGAAGGTGATAAAGGTCCGCTTCAAATCAAAGCGCAAAGCCGTCACGAAGGCGGCGATTCCCCGGACGTCGGATTCGAGGTACCAGCGAAACCACAAACCAAAGTAGACGGCATTCTTGGCCTTGCTCCGCGCCAGTCGCTCGTAATTGAATTTCAGAAAAGAACCCACCGTCACCTCCTGGTGCGGTCCCTGATCGACAAAGATAAAGCTGGGCTTGAGCTTGAAGGCCCAGTTGATGTCAAAATCGGCGCCACCGTGAAAAACCAGCTTGCGGAACAAACGGGGTACCTGGTTGAGCCCCGAACGGTTGTCGCGCAACAGCGATACATTGGGATCGTTGATGTGGAAATAAGAAGCGCCAAAGTATACAAAGCTGTACCGGTCAAAGGCGTAAAACCACGACAGTCCCGCGTTGAGGTCCCAAAAGCTGGATTCGTCCCCCACACTCCCGTCCAAATTTTGCAAACTCTGAAACGCCACGACGTTGGTATAGTCGACGCGATTGGTCACGAAGTTGTTTTGGATGCCAAAGGCGATGAAGTGGTCGTCGCGGTGATCCAGGGATTTGATCATCGACACCGACAGCCCCACCGAAGTGGTGGTAAAATCCAGGTCACCCGCCTTGTCGCTAAATACCTGCAAGCCCGCCCCGATAAAGTCGTACACCCCCACCCGGGCCACCTTCATATCCGCCGAGCCCATCATCGTGCGAAAGCCATTGGTAAAGGTCTCCCACTGACTGCGGTAGTTGGCGATAAAGCGCAGATCGCCGTTGAACAAGCCGTTCATCGCCGGATTGAGCAGGGTTGGGGAGGCGTGGATGTGGGAAAAGTGAATGTCTTGCCCCCGGACGAGCCCGGCCCAGCAAAGCAAGGTCAGGATGGGGACCGTTTTGAGTGTGGTGTAAATTTTCATGATTTAAAGGTTATTTTCATTAAAGGTTATAGTCGCTTCGTCGGGACGGCTTAGTACAGTACCGTCACGTTGCCCTTGCGGAAAAACTCCTCCTCGTTCGGACACTTGCCACTGACGTAGTACACGTAGACCCCCGGATTGACCAGCTCGCCCCGGAAGGTAGCGTCCCACTTGATGTTCATATCGTTGGTCTCGAATACCAATTCTCCCCAGCGGTTGTACACCCGCAGCACCTCGATACTGACGATCTCCTCGTACTGCAATTCGAGGTAATCGTTGTAGCCATCACCATCCGGCATGATGATATTGGCCACCAAAGGCAAACCGTTGACGCAGTTGTCCTCCACCTGAATCTGTACCTCATCCGTATCGCGACAGCCCGCTTCACTCTCCCCCATGAGTTGGAAAGTACTGGTGCGATTCGGACTCACCATGATGGCTTCGCAATTGGGGCAAGTCACCCCGGGGCCCGCCCATTCGTAATGCACCACCGAACGATCAACTTGGGCGATCAGCTTGGTCGAATCGCTGTCGAGCATCTGCTCTTCAATGATGTTGACCGAGGGTGGTTGGTCGACAAAGATGGTGGCATTGGCCACAATTTCTTGCCCCTCGCAGTTGATCGTACTCACCGAGTACAAAGTCGTACTGGTCGGCGCCACAATTTGTGTTGGGCAATCCGTACAGCTCAAGTCACCGTTGCTGATCCAGGAAATGTTGCTAAAATTGCCTTCCACGGCCAGGATCGCGGTATCCCCCCGGCAGATGTACCGGTCCTCCAAGGTGAGGCTACTGCCCGGTAGGAGTACCAATTGGGTCAGTACGGTGCTGTCGCAGCCCGCACTACTGGTGTAGGTATCGGAGTAAGTACCCGCTTGGGTTTGGTAAGCCCCCTCTAGCCACATGCTATCCCCCGAACAGATCGAGACCTCGGTTTCCAAGAAAAAGCTCTCCGCCCAGGCCACCTCACGAATCACGGTACTATCACAACCGTACTGGTTCTGGAGAATTTCGGTAAATACCCCCGCTTCGATCGAGTCGCAGACCAAGCTGGTCAACAGGGTGGTATCCTGCGGTAGCAACTCCACAATCTCGATGAGGAGACTGTCGCAGCCCGCCTCGTTTTGGAGGATGGTGGTAAAAGTACCCGAGGCCGTACTGTCGCAAGTGCTGGCGTACTGGTAACTGGTATCCCGTTCGACGTAAATCATTTCGGAAACGACGACACTGTCGCAACCGTAGCGATTGACCAACACTTCGGTAAAGGTGCCCGCCTCGCTCGGATCACAAGTGGTACCACTGAGCAGGATCCAATCGGTGGGCAGCAGATTGGTTTCGGCGACGACCACGCTGTCGCAACCCGCGGCGTTTTGGTAGGTGGTGGTCAGGATACCCACCTCGGCCGTATCGCAAGTACTGTAGCTCAAGTAAGTCGTATCCAACACCAGCAGGTTGACGTCGTGGACAACGACGCTGTCGCAGCTGTTGGGTTGGGAGTAAATGGTGACCAAACGTCCCGCCTGACTGGCATCACAGGTTTCGCTCATCAGGTAAGTCGTATCGGGCGCTACCAGGCTGAGGGTTTCGATGATGATGCTATCACAACCGTACTGGTTTTGGTAGAAGGTTGTGAGTACCCCAGCCTGAGCGGGATCACAGGTTTCGCGCTCGAAGTAAAGGGTATCGGACGCTACCCAGGTGATGGTCTCGGTAACGAGGCTATCGCAGCCGTATTGGTTTTGGTATTGGTAATTAAAGGTACCCGCCTCGCTCGGGTCGCAGGTGGTTCGACTGACTTGGATATCGTTTTCGTAAACCAGGACCACCGTGTTGATGACTACGCTGTCGCAAAACTGTCCGGCGTAGATGCTGGTGTCGATCCTGACCTCGTTGACCTCACAGGTGTAGCTTTGGGTAAATACCGTATCGGTGGCAACGAGGGTGGTATTGGTAATGACGACGCTGTCGCAGAATTGTCCGGCATAAACGACGGTATCCAGCCCGACTGCGGCGGGATTGCAACTGGTGTTGTCGACCAGGAGGGTATCCGTACCGCCGTAGAAGGCGCTGACGATGATGACTTTTTCACAGCCGAAGGGCGTCCGAATGGTCACCGTATCGTTGGTAGCTTGGACGGGATCACAAACCACGTCGGTGTAGTAGCTGGTGTCCGACCCGGGATAGAGGCTGACCGTTTCGATGACGAAGCTGTCGCAACCGTAGTGGTTTTGGAGGGTATCGATAAAGACGCCCGTTTCGTCGGCGAAGCAGGTTTGGCTACTTTGGTAGGTCGTATCGGTGGGCAGCAAGCTCACGGTTTCGACGATGATGGAGTCACAGCCAAATTGGTTTTGGTAGTAGCTCGTGAGCGTACCGACTTCGTTGGGGTCACAGGTTTCGCTGCTGAAGTAGAGGGTTTCGCTGGGGGCCAGGGTAATGGCTTCGACGACCGTACTGTCACAGCCGTATTGGTTTTGGAGTTGGGAGGTAAAGGTACCAGCTTCTTCGGCGGCGCAGGTATAGCGGCTGAGGTAGGTGGTGTCGCTGGGCCAGAATTCGACGATGGAGATGACGATGCTGTCGCAGTACTGTCCCTGGAGGAGGGTGGTATCGTTGCCGATGGTTTGGGGATCGCAGCTACCGCTGTAGAGGCGGGTGGTATCGGCGCTACTCAGTACGGGTGTCACGACGACGATGCTATCGCAACCGTATTGGTTTTGGAGGCTCAGGGTATCGTGGAGGAGTTGGGAGGGATCGCAGACCAGGTCGACGTAGTAGGTGGTATCGGAGGTGGGGAGGAGGCTGACGGTGAGGAGGACGATGCTGTCGCAGCCATTGGTGTTGGTGAGGGTGCTGCTAAAGGTACCGGCCTGGCTTTCGTCACAGGTGGCGCCGCTGAGGTAGGTGGTGTCCGTGGGGAGGAGGGAAATGGTTTGGATGATGAGGCTATCACAGCCGCTGGTGTTGGTCAGGGTCTGGCTAAAGGTGCCGGCCAGACTGGCATCACAGGTACTGTTCGCCAAATACGTCGTATCACTCGCCAACAAACTCACCGTCTCAATCACCA
>CALCCH010000403.1 GCA_937899855.1 uncultured Saprospirales bacterium
ACCTGCTGTCGCGCAACCCAAATCAGTTACTGACCGAGCATACGCAAGCCACAGACCGCGAAGTGGATACTACCCTCCACTTCCTACAGTACGTCATCGACTACCAAGACGATCAAGAAAATTTCATCCAATACCTGGTGGACAGTGTGGGGTATCCCTTATGGTCGCAGCGGGAACAACTGACCAATATCATCCTAATCCCCTTCGCCAAGGAAGACTCCGAATTGACGGAAGGGGTGTTGGTGGTCAAGTTGGCCGCGGGGAACCTAGACTTTAAATTGCTGCTGCGGAACCGACTTTACAACAACGTGATTCAGGAAAACATTCACCCGAACTATCGGACGGAGCTCGAAGTCTTTGAGGCTTTTGATTATCGCCTTTTTGGGAGCGTCGATCTGTTCTTGAGAAGAGCTCTGGGAGCGCACTCCACCGGGCAAAGTGACTACCGTTGCCCCGCGAATTACTTCTGGGAATGTACGGATTGGATCCGGCCACTTGGGGAAAATACCAATCCTACCGAAGCGAATGATCGCAGTAATCCTTGCGGAGCGCTCTGTACGGACTGTATCTTATTTGTCTACGTCCCCAACGATTGCTTGGGCAATCATTATCCGGCAGGATGGGGCAACACCAATGGCAACGACGTCCCACCGAGTGCGGGCGGTAGCAGTGGCTACGGTGGGGGAAGTGGCAACAACGGTGTTCCTCCCGACAATCCGCGCCATTGGTGGGAGGAGGAAAACTACCCGGGGTTGCTCCAGCAAATCATCGCCGATTTAGAAATCGCACAAGAAGATGCTTTTATTGCGGACTGCTTGCTTCAAAACTTTGAACTGCAAGCACAGGTTGGCACCTTGATCGCCAATTGGAACGCGACTGATGAATCGCTAAAAACCCACGTTAAGAACGCCCTGGTAGAGGCTTGTACCTGTGACGAGTACGATGAGCGCGGGCGAGAGCAATGCGACGAGGCCGAAGCGTTCGAGAACATCCTTCCCGTATTCCCCATTTGCAGTGAATCCTTCAATAATTTTACCCCAACGGGGAGCGGAGCCACCATCAATTTTGAATGCAATCGCGTCAACATTTTTATTGTCGTCATCCCGGAGACGATCGAGAATGTGTGTTACCAGTTCCCGGATATGTGTATCAGTACGGGCAAATTCGAAATCGTACCGGGAGGAAACGAGCCCTTGGGAAGTAATACTCGAAAGCAACTGATGGCGGAATCTTATCAAGAAGCGGCAATGGCTGTTAATAATTTATGCGTCACGAAATTTGAAAATGGTTTACCTTACCCAACAAATCTAGAGGCCCAGTCTCTTTTTAAGGAAAAACTCTTAGAAGCAATGGCGGCCAGAGTCACTAACCCCAGAGCAAATTTTTCCAGTTGCCAAGGAAACGCAATTGGGACTGGAAGGCCATTTTTGTCGTATTTTGGATTTTGTAATCCTGCCCCTTGTGATTGTCAATAAATATCAATATGAGAAAATTTGTAGACCTCCAACAAGAGATCATCCATACTTACCGTAGTCCGAACTTGGAAGCCCGGTTGTCCAACAAGTATGAAAGTGATGCCTTCCAAAAGTGGGACGATGGCTTTTCCGGGCTTTCCATCGGCAAGGTTCAATTCCTCAGCGATGGTTCAAGTGAGCATCCCTGCTTTACCAAAATTGCCGTAGTCGATTCCATCAAAACGGAAAACGTCTTCTTTACCCACTATTGCCATTTCCACAAAAGCATCCTGGGGGATTACGTGACCTTTTATGGAGTCCTCCGCTGCCAGGTCAACTACCCGGAGCAGAAAATTCACCTTCCCAAAACCATCATCACTTCTCCCATCGGCCCCTTTGCCGAGCTATTCCCCGCCTTGTGGAAAAGCATCAAGGTCATATACCCCAACTGCCACTTCTTCAGCTACCATTTTCTCCAAGAAGCAATCAAAGAAATACCTCGGGAAGAAAATACAGTCTACGACTTGCTCTTCGGCTACGAAGCGCCACTGTCCAAACATTATCGAGGTGATTCGTTCTTTTCACCGGACCGGTAGTAATCTTTGAAATCACGTTTCGATGAGAGACAATAATATTCACTGTGCGACTTAGCACAAGTAGGTCATGAAATACCACCATGAAAAACTTCCAAGCAATCAAAAAGCACCTCATCCAAACTTACGAAACCCATGGCCGACGCGTCTTGATCCAAAGCAAGTTTTCGGGACCCATGTACGACAACTGGAAACGCGATTTCGGCGAATTGAATATCGGTGACCTAACCTTTAGAGATGATACCACGGGGGAAAACATGTGCTTTACCACCATGGCTTACGTTGGCCAAATTAAACAAGAGGCCGTATACCTGAATTACTATTTTTACCTCCACAAAAGTATCCTGGGAGATTTTGCTACCTGCTACGGCATCATCAGAAGCCAAG
>CALCCH010000404.1 GCA_937899855.1 uncultured Saprospirales bacterium
CGTAATATTTGTGGTGACCTGGATGGGCGACCTGTACGGTGTATTTTTGTAGGTAGCGCTCGGTGTAGGGTCGGGGGTAGTCAAACTTTTTAAAGCTGGTATCCCGATTAAAAAATAGCAGTACGCTGGTATCGACCAAGTTGGGTTCGTTGCGAAGATTCCCCAATTGAACGTACCAGTAGTCACCGTAGCGGTGGAGGCATTCGTTGCTGACCGGGATGGGATTTACGATAAACTCCGTGGTATCTAAGGGGCTGGCGTAGGCGGCGGGGGGCGTTCCGTGGAGGGTAAAATAAAACAGGGAATCGGCGCTAGCCACCACCAATTCGTCCAAACCATAATGAACGGCCTGTACCTCGCCGGTGAGTGGGCAATGGTTCACCCGGGCCGTCCCGTCGCTGAGGTTGACCCGGAGCCACTGCTTGGACTTGCTGAGGTTAAGGAAGTAAAAACTGTCCCGTGCGTAGCAGAGTTTGGTCCGGTTGAGGTGTTCCACGGCGGCGGCGTTGGTCTTTAGGAAAACATTGTTGATTTTGATTTCGCTGAGTTGGAAGTCGATTTCATTTTGCTGGCAGGCGGAGAAAGCCAGCAGCAAACCCGTTAAAAGGTACAACGTGTTTTTCATAAGACATTGTGGGGCGGGTACTTGTGAAGGAACGGTATTCAATAGCCTCATTGCGCTCCATCAAGCGCATCGTTCCCCATCACTTGAAACCAAGCCGTGGCCCCCGTCAGCGAATAGACGAGATAAGTACGGCCATTGCTCCCGGTGGTTTCTACATAATCACCCCGGCCCACCAGCAAGGAAACATACGCCCCATCCGGGATTTTATTAAAATCCGTGACTTGCAATTGGTATTCTCCATCATCTTCGGTGTAAATGAGCTTGCGATGAGAGACAAAATCACTATTAAAGCGTCCCGCATTCTCTTCCCCTTCGGGCAAAAAGTCAATTAGAATAAATACCCCGTTTGTATTGTGGGGATCGGGGTTCCAATGGATCGTACTTGTTTTAGCAAGATAGTCTCTTCCTCGCTCTATTGGATCGTGTACAAACAACTCTTTCGGGAGATAAATATCCTCCACCAAAATGGCTGCTTCACTTGCTCCTTCCACGTCCAATAATTTCACGGATTGGGTAGCCCCAAAATACCCTTGAATGGTAGCACGTTCCTCCGCCCCCGATTGATAGTAATCGTAGGTACTCGGTGTGAGTATGGTATTTTGAATCATCAACGCTCCAAAGGTTGCTCTCCCCTCCTCAGCGGAGAAACTGGCAAAGACTTCCGAAGGCCCACCACCCGAAAGCAGACTTTCGGGACCAAAAGGCTTTAAATTCGTAATCCCAATGGCGCCCGAGGCGTGGTGTAGCATTTGCTTTAAACCGCCCAGGGTGGCTACCTTCTCAAGTTTCTGGTATCGCTCGGGGACGGGTGTGATACTTACGTCTTTTTGGCAAGCGTTGGTCGCTAGCACCAGCAGGATAAGACCAAAACCGAATAGCTTGTTTTTCATCAGGATAAAATTAGATCGGTTTATCAAAAATAGTATTTATTGTTCACAGTCGCATACCTCACTATTTGGAGAAAAGGTAAGTGGTTGGACGCTAACATCCTCAACGTCCAAGTAAGTCCTTATACCCGAAAATCGAATCCGATATTCCGCATCTGGATTTCCCGTTTCGTTGGGGCAAAAAGTACAAGTCGTATTGTGGCAAGGTTCTCGAAGTCTAAGACTTACCGAAAGCTGGCGATCAATAGGCACATTATTTACCCTAAATCCTCTTGTCCCTTCCCCCGTGCTAGGGTCAACATTTAAAGCGACTGCTTCCACATCAGCATCCACGCCCTTGTATAAAACGGTAAAAGGGTCCGTCTTACCAATATTATCACAAAAGCCTTCGATTCTTATTTCGACGTAGTACTTACCTACCTCATTTACATCATCCGTAAAAATATCTCCGTTTTGCCAGGTATCCAGATCAGGGAAATCATTGAATGGACAGGTAAAAGGGACTGAAATGCTACTCAGCGCCAGCAAGAAATCGCCCATTGGTTCCTCCGGGCAAGCATCCATACCGGAGCTTTCTTCGCACTCGCAGTGCATGAATAACATTAGGGAAAAAACGATCAAGAGAAATGAAGGGGTGGCTTTCATTGCAGCAAATATTTCGTTAACATTAAGTTATAACAAATTGAATTTAATTGCAACAGGTTCACAGTGCTTAATCCTGTCTTTTAGAAGCCATCTCAAAAATATACTTCGGGCTGCGGCAGGTTCATTTGCGCCCCCACTTCGTTGCCAAAAGCGTCGCGTAGCTAAGGCTATGCTCCGTTTTGGCGCCTCG
>CALCCH010000405.1 GCA_937899855.1 uncultured Saprospirales bacterium
TACTGGCCTATACCAATCGCGCCGTCGACGAGATCTGCGCCTCCATCGAAAGCATCGGCGATTTGGCGATCGATATTCGGCAGCAGTACCTACGGATTGGCTCGCGCCACGCCACCCAAGCCCGCTTTCGCGAGCAACTGCTGCAGGAACAAATCGAACGCATCAGTACGCGCAAGGACCTCAAGGCTCTGATTCGCGAACGGCGCATCGTGGTGGCCACGGTATCTTCGATTGCGAGTAAGACGGAATTGCTCCATCTCAAACACTTTGACCGAGTCATCATCGACGAGGCGAGTCAGATCCTCGAACCCATGCTCCTGGGCTTGCTACCGAGTTTTAAACGCTGTCTGCTCATCGGCGATCACAAGCAATTGCCCGCCGTAGTGGTCCAGCATCCCGAACTATCGCGGGTAGACGACCCGGACCTCCGCGCCATCGGTCTCGACAACTTGCGCTATAGCCTGTTCGAACGCCTCTACCTCCGCTGCAAGGCCCAGGGCTGGGATTGGGCCTACGCACAGTTGAGCCAGCAGGGGCGGATGCACCGCGATATCATGGATTTTCCCAATCTCCATTTTTACGAGGGCGACCTTCAAATTCTCCCTACGGCCTTCGACCGGGAAGAGCGACAGACCCGTTCCCTCCACTGGCCTGCGGCGGACTTGCCCCCCGGCCTATCCGCCCAGTTGCGGGCGCAGCGCCTCCTGTTTTTCCCCACCGAAGCGGACGGCCGGAGCAACACCCTCAAAACCAATGCCCACGAGGCTCAGACCATCGTCGCGATCGTCGAGGAATTTCGAGCCCTCTACCGGCAACAAGGGCGGGTTTTGGAGGCCAAGTCCATCGGCATCATCACGCCCTACCGCGCCCAGATTGCCCAGATTCGCCAGTCGCTCGCCGAGGCGGCCATCGATAGCAGCGAGTTGACCATCGATACGGTGGAACGCTACCAAGGGGGGGCGCGCGATATCATCATCCTGTCCCTGTGTACCAACCAACTGAGCCAGTTGAGCGCCCTGGTCTCCGAATCGGGGGAAGGGGTCGACCGGCGGCTCAACGTCGCCCTGACGCGGGCCAAGGAGCAGTTGATCGTACTGGGCAATCCCGATATTTTGCTGGCCAATGGAGTGTACCGCGCCCTGATGCGGGCGGGGGGCTGGCGGCCCGATTCGGAGGTTTGAGCCGATTAGGGCTTGTATTCGGCTCAAAAAACACCTAATTTTGAGCCGAATAAGATATTTTAACCACTCATGCCCTACAATTGGCAATTGGCAAGTTGGCCTCATTTCCAGTATCAGCAGGATAAATTTGCTCCCCTGTTGGCCCAGTACGCGGCCACTCAGGGCAAGTTGATGGGTTTGCTAGAGGGACTTCCCGCTTCCTACGAGACGCAGGCGTTAATTGACGTTATGGTGAGGGAGGCGCTCAAAACTTCAGCCATCGAAGGGGAGCTACTCAGTCGACCGGACGTTTTATCTTCCATCCGCAATAACCTGGGCCTCAACCGCATCCCCGACAACATTCGGGATCGAAGGGCGGCGGGGGTGGCCAAGTTGATGGTCGTGGTACGGGAAGACTTTCATAAGCCACTCAGCATCTCCATGCTTTTTGACTGGCACCAAATGCTGATGGAGTCTTACGCCAACCTCACCCCGGGCCAGTGGCGACGGGGAACGGCTCCCATACAGGTTATTTCGGGGAGTATCGGTCGGGAAGTCGTACATTTTGAGGCCCCACCTTCCGATCGCGTACCTCGGGAGATGGAGCGCTTTATCGAGTGGTACAACACGCCACCATCTCCAAGTGAAAGTCCATTATTGATCAGCCCCATCCGGTCGGCCATCGCTCACCTCTACTTTGAGTCCATTCACCCCTTCGAGGATGGCAACGGACGCATCGGCAGGGCCATTTCGGAAAAGGTACTCTCCCAAGGGCTTGGCCAGCCCATTTTAATCAGCTTGTCCAGCGTCATTGAAAAAAGACGGCGGGATTATTACCAAGCCCTTCAGAAGGCTCAGCGCCAGGATGAAGTCACGGAGTGGATTGGCTATTTTTTGGGAGTGATTACGGAGTCCCAAGCCGACACCGAGCGTAACTTCCAATTTACCCTCCGTAAAATTCAATTCTTTGACCGTTTTAAAGAACAGCTAAACCCAAGGCAAAGCAAGGCCCTACAACGAATGTTCGAAGCGGGCCCCAGTGGATTTACGGGAGGGATGAGTGCTCGAAAGTATGCCTCACTGACCCGAAGTTCAAAGGCTACGGCTACCCGTGATTTACGGGAACTGGTCAAAATGGGAGCCTTGATTATCGAAGGCAAAGGCCGGAATACCCGTTATACCCTCCCCGTGTAAAAAAACCTGGCCCCGGTTCCGAAGATGGAACGCACGGGGCCAGTGGACAACAACATTATTCCCAAAGTCCGAGGAACATTTGCTGCTTAGAGCTTGACGAAACGGAAGGTTTCGACGAGTTTTTCGGATTGGTAACGCAGGTAGTACTGTCCGCTACTGAGGTGGGTCAAATCCAAGCGAACCTCATAGGTGGTCGTGGACTGGGCCAGGGCCGGCATCCGGACCGGTATCAAGCGGGCATTGGCGTCGAGGACGTCGAGCCGCACCTTTTGCTCTCCTTCCCGCAGGTTGAAGCGGACCGTCAGATAGTCGGCCGTGGGATTGGGGAAGATGCTGATCTTCAAGCGCTCCTCTTCTTCAAATTTTTCGAGCAGGTGAATTTCCTCCACCTCCGTCGTCTTCCGAGTGTACACCGCTTTTTCCGTGATCAACTGCTCCAACAACTGGGGTTTGAAAACCGCTAGCGAAGAACTGTCCAGCGTGGGGTCGAGGGGGTAGCTCCCGTCGGG
>CALCCH010000406.1 GCA_937899855.1 uncultured Saprospirales bacterium
GAATGGTGTCTCCGGCGGCGACGTCATCGCCGGCGGTGTAGCCACCGGTGATGTTAAACACCTCAAAGGTGGTGATGGAACAACCAGGGCTGTTGCAGGTGACGGAGATGGAACTGGGAGCACCCCAGTCGAAGGGAATCGTACAATCTGCTCCGACGATGAGGCTATCGGGACCAGAATAGTTGAAGGTAAAGTCCAACTGTGCCTGGAGGGATCCCCAGCTACAGCAAACGGTAAGCAATAGGGACCAGCAGTAGCGATGCCAATGGGCTTGGTAATTTTTCATATCCATAAATTGTGCAGCTAAAAATCACCTCGGGGCGGTGAGGCGAGCCTAAATCAGGAAGGGGGGTCATTGCAAAGAGCAATCCTGGACAAGCGTTGGGAAAATCAATTGGCGTTTACTTTAGCGGCCTGGTGAGGCCGACACTCAGCGGGCGCCGGAAGCTTTAGGATTGTTTTGGGGACGCTCCATCTCAACTCGGGCTATTCTCAGCTGTTTGCAGCTTTTGCATGTTACTCTTTCAAAAAATTTGCGAAATCGCTGGCTTGTACTTTCCGAGTGGATCTTTTGAATTAGGGTTGGCAAATATTATTCCCAAAAGTTATTCTAAAGGCGCCCAATGGTCATGGTTCTATAAAAAAAGTGCGTAGAACGGTTTGATTCTACGCACTTTGTAGGAAAAAGTTGGCTCCGCTGACCCGAAACAACTGGCTTACGGAGTAAAAGGTAAGGAAGGAGTCCGATTTCTCCCCGACAGTAGGAATCGGGAGGAAAAACGTCGGCATGGGATTTTATTCCTGCTCTTCCTCCTCCTGGCGATCGACGAGTTTTTTATCCTCGACATTGTCATCCAGAAATTCATTGATTTTATCGACGTTGAAGTTGGAGATGATTTCCCCAAATTCATTGATCTTAATGTCAAAACCATCCAATTCCTGGTGTACGCCGGGCTTTCCGATTTTAGGTTTCTTCTTTGGCATACGGCAAGGTCTTTTAAAAGTGAACAAGTGGGAGCGCTAGGCCGAAGCCTGTTCGCGGTGGTATTGGTCGAAGTAATCGTAGGCTAGCTGTAGCCGCTGGCTTACTTCTTCCCGACCGAGAAGCGCTCCTATGGCAAACACCGAGGGGCCCTTCATCGTTCCCGAAAGTCCCAATCTTAGTATGGGCAGTACGTCACCAAAGCCCCAGCCCTGCTCCTCCATAAAAGCTTTTACCAGCGCCTCGGCTCCAGCCGCCGTAAAGTCTTCCAACTCAGCCCAGCGATCGCGCAGGGCATCGAAAGCGGCCCGGCGCTCGGGTTTCCACTTTTTGCGGATCATCTTGGTTTCGTAGTCGCGAACGGGACCGAAGAAATAATAACCCGCCTCCCAAAACTCGGGCAGGACTTGTACCCGCTCCTTCATCAGTCCGGCAAAGGCCGCGAGAAACGCGTCGCTCCGGTCGGTGGTCAATCCGTCGGTATCGTGAGCCCGTAGCAGGGCGACCAGATCCACATCGGGGGTAGCGATCAGGTATTGTTGGTTGAACCAACGGGCCTTAGGATAGTCAAAGCGGGCCCCCGACTTGCCAATGCGCTCCAGGGAAAAATCCGTACTGAGCTGATCCATCGAAAACAGCTCCTGCTCCGTACCCGGGTTCCACCCGAGGAAGGCCAGAAAATTGTTGACGGCCTGGGGCAAGAATCCAAATTCCCGAAAGCCGGCAAAGGAGTCCTCGGGCCGGTCGCCCTCCCAGGCGAGGGGGAATACGGGAATGCCCAGTTTGGCGCCGTCGCGCTTGCTCAACTTGCCTTTGCCCTTGGGCTTGAGGATGAGCGGCAGGTGGGCGAACTGGGGCATGGTCGACTCCCAATTTAGGAAACGGTACAGGTATATATGGTGTGCCGTACTCGGCAGCCACTCCTCGCCCCGAATGACGTGGGAGATTTCCATAAAATGATCATCCACGATATTCGCCAGGTGATAGGTCGGCAGGCCATCGGCCTTGAGGATGATTTTATCATCGAGTTCGTTGCTCTTGAAGGTCACCGTGCCCCGGATGCGGTCTTGGATCGACACTTCCTCATCGCGGGGAATCTTGAGGCGGACGGTGTAGGGCTCCCCAGCCTCCAAGCGGCGTTTGACCTCGTCGGTGGGAAGGGTAAGGCTGTTCAACAAATCCATCCGCGTGCTGTTGTCGTAGCGAAAAACGGCCTTGCGCGCCTCGTACTCCGCGCGCAGTCGATCGAGGTCGGCGGCCGAATCGAAAGCGTAGTAGGCCTGCCCCTGATCAAGGAGTTGTTGGGCGTATTTTTGGTAAAGGTCCTTGCGCTCGGACTGGCGGTAGGGGCCGTAGTCGCCGCCGATACCGGGGCCTTCATCGAGCTCGAGGCCGCACCAGCGTAGGGCTTCCACAATGTAGGCTTCGGCGCCGGGAACGTAGCGGGTTTGATCGGTATCTTCGATCCGGAGTATAAAACTTCCGCCTTGCTGACGGGCCAGCAAATAGTTGTAAAGTGCCGTCCGCACCCCACCGATGTGCAGGGGTCCCGTGGGGCTGGGTGCAAAGCGCACGCGGAATTTTGTCATGGTTGCAAAAAATTTACCTTTTTTTAAAAAGCCAAGCAGCAGAAGGCCGCTAGGATGCGTTGTGAGTACTAATAAACCGACTAGACTCAGATGAAGTTCCCCCCGAAGCTTAGCAAAGAGGCCACAAATCTACTTAATTTGAGAAAGGTAATCCGCTTTTTTGGAACATATCATTACTGCGCTCATAATTTACACTATGTACCTAGTTAAAACTCCAAAGTTTATTCAAAACCTCTTCCCGAATTTCACCTGGAGTATCCCCACTGAAAACAAAGAAATTTTTCTCACTTTTGACGACGGACCAATCCCCGAAGTCACCCCCTGGGTACTCGACCAGCTCGATCGGTACAACGCCCAAGCGACCTTTTTTTGCGTGGGGGACAACGTCAAAAAGCACGGCTCCATTTTCCAGCAAGTACTGGATGCGGACCACGCCGTAGGCAATCATACCTTTTTTCACCTCAACGGCTGGGGAACGGATAACCTTCCCTACTTTCACGACATTCGCAAATGCGCGAATCTGGTCAATTCCTCTTTGTTTCGCCCGCCCTACGGCAGACTGCGCCCCAAGCAAGCGCAGTTTTTACAGCGGCACTATCGGATCGTGATGTGGGATGTCCTAAGTGGCGACTTCGATCTCAAGATCAGCAAGGAGCAATGTCTGCACAACGTCATTGGAAAGGCCAAGCCCGGTTCGATCGTCGTTTTCCACGACAGCCTCAAGGCCAAGGACAAATTGTACTACGCCCTGCCCAAGGTCCTGGAGCACTACACCAAGCGGGGCTACACTTTTCGCAAGCTGGCCAACAAGCCACTTACCCGCGGGATTTTCAAGACGGCTTGAGCAATCCTCGTCCAACAAGGCAATGTTTAGTTTTTAAATAAGATGGAAGCCACTGCGATGATGCGGTGGCTTTTTGTCGCTGGGAATAGCCAAGCACGGTACTCCCCCACCCACGCAATTGAAATTCCAATGAAAACATTTACGTTGAACAACGGCGTGCGGATGCCGTCCATTGGCCTGGGGGTCCTCTTTGCCAAAGAGGATGGGGAAGTAGAACGGGCCATTCTCTCCGCGCTACAAAGTGGCTACCGCAAGATCGATACCGCCTCGGCCTACGGCAATGAAGCGGGAGTGGGGCGGGCCATTCGGGCCAGCCCACTCCAACGGGAGGACCTATTCCTGACTACCAAGGTGTGGAATACCGAACAGGGATACGACGAAACGCTGCGTTCCTTCGAGCAGAGTTTGGAGCGGCTACAAACCGATTACGTCGACCTCTATTTGATTCACTGGCCCGTCAAGGACAAGTACCAAGCGACCTACCGCGCCCTGGAGCAACTGTACGCCGAGGGCAGGGTAAAGGCCATCGGCGTTTGTAATTTTAGCATCCCCCAATTGGAAGATTTAATGGCGGCCTCGACCATTGTTCCCACCCTCAACCAAGTGGAAATGCACCCTCACCTGAGTCAGAACGAACTGTTGGCCTTCGCCCAGCGCCACCGCATCCAGCTGGAAGCCTGGCGCCCCATCATGATGGGGGAAGTTTTGAAACTACCCACCTTGGTCGAGATCGGTCAAGCCCACTCCAAATCAGCGGTTCAAGTGGCCCTGCGGTGGTTGATCCAGCGGGGCGTGGCGGCCGTTCCCAAATCCGTGACCCCCACGAGAATCGCCGACAACTTTCGGGTCTACGACTTTGAGCTGAGCGCCGCGCAGATGGCGCAGATAGAAGCCCTCAATCAGGACCGACACCTGGGGGAGGACCTTTCGCACGTGGTGTAGGCAGGGGACAAGGAACGTACTTGGAAAGGCGAGGGAAAGCGTGGACGACTGTCCATCCGAAACTTTCCCCCCCTCAATACGCCGGCAAGGCCACGTAATGGAGCTGGTACTGCTCCGCTTTGCGCAATTCCGTCTTGACATCTCCGACGATGCCCATTTCCACCTTCTGATCCACCTTGAGGGAAGTACTCCGCCGACCGCGTTGATCCTCGGGCGTGTGGGTCACCAATTGGCGAACCGCCACCTGTACTTGGTCCAGGCGAATGAAGGCGTCGTTGATTTGGATGGCGGGCGAGGCCCCCAAAGCAGCTTCGCGCGGCTGACCGATGTAAATCTCGCTGATCAGGGAGCGGTGCCGCAGTTTTTGAACCTGACTGGCCCGGGGCAAGTCCACCCGAAGCAGCAACTGTTGGTCGCGGAAGACGGTGACGACCATAAAAAAGAAAAGCAACATAAAGACGATGTCCGGTAAGGAGGCCGTACTCACCGTGGCGGTGGGCTTGCGAATCGTAAATTTTGACATAAGCGTTGGTAAATAAGTGAGGAAATGTTTAACGGTAGTCGGTAGGTTCGGCCTCGGAGATCACCTGGGGCAAGGCGCGCTTGATCGAGCGGCGCTCCGCTACCGCCAGTTGTTCGTAGCTTTTTTGAAAGCGCTGCTGCGCCGCCACCTCCCACAGCTCTCGGTAGGCCGCCTGAATTTGGTCGTACACCCCCAGGTAAGCGGCGTAGGGCGTCGCCCGATCATTTTGGAGGGAGACCACCGCGCGGGTCGGACTGCTGGGCAAATCCGCCCGTTGTTCGGGATTGAGCAAATAAGTCTTGATGCGTTCGCGCAGTTGATCCACGGCGAGTGGTTGCTGTTCGAAGAGGAGCGCCCCATCGCCATTGATCTTGATGTTGATGAGGTTGCGTTGGGCCACGGGGGGGACGGGCGCATCGGAGAGCGGGGGCAGGCGAACCAGAATGCCCCGATCGTTGACGATGGCCGTGACGACCATAAAGAAGATCAGGAGTAAAAAAGCGATATCGGCCATGGAGCCGGCGCTCACGGCGGGGGGGAGTCGGTGTTTGTTTCGCATCATGAGTAGAAATCGTTTGGTGAAACGGGCAGCTTTCCCCCAATAGATGCGGGCTGCCTCCCTTTTGGTGGAGGCAGCCCGTACGATGGTTCGCCTTAGACCCAATCGGTGCTAACGATTCCGACGCCCCGGTTGGCGATCGCGCTGGTTGGGTTGGCGATTGAAGCGGTACTGGAAAGCGAGACGGATTCGACGTCCTACCCACTGCTCCATCTGCTCCAGCCGGTAGCCATCCGTATCGATGATGCGCCGCTCACGGCGGGTATCAAAGGCGTTGCGAACGTTGAGGGTGAGGGCAGCCTTTTTGCCCAGCAGGTTTTTGCTGAGGGCAAAATCCGCAAAGTAGATGGGTAGAGTCAGGGCTTGGGCATCGGGATTTTCTCCCTGGTAGTTGAACCGCGCCTGGAAGGTAAAGTCGGCCGGCAGCCGCAGCCGGGCGCTCAGCCGCGTAAACCAAGACGCGTCCGCAAAGGAAAAGTCGCGTTCCTCAAAAAAACCATTTTGCCGAAAACCGTAGTAGTTAAAGTCCGCCGACAACTGCAACCACTTGGCCGGGTTGTAGGATGTGGACAGCTCCAGGCCGTAGCGATCCTCCCGATCCAGATTGATGGGGATGGTGACGAAAGCATTGTCCGAATTATCGGCGGGCTCGATGTAGAATTGAAAATAATCCGTGACCCGCTGGACGTACAAGGCGGGGTTGAAGGTCCACCGTTCGAAGTTTTGCAACCAAGTCAGCTCCAAGCTACTGACGTAGGCCGGGTCCAAATCGGGGTTGCCGATGAAAATGACGTTGTTGTCGGTCAGGCCTCCAAAGGGATTGAGCTGCCAGAAGCTAGGACGACGAATCCGGCGGCTGTAACTCAGCTGGAGGCGGCTGTTTTCCGAGAGGGTCCGGGTCAGGTGGAAGGTGGGAAACAATTGCCAGTAATCCTTGCGGTTGCCAAAGCGTTCCTGTACGTCGCGGATTTCCACATCGGTGTATTCCGTCCGCAGTCCCAACAGCAGGTTCCACCGTTCCCAATCGCGTCCGTACTGTACGTAGGCCCCGCCAATCCGCTCGGTGTAATCCAATTCGTTGTCAATGCTGCGATAAGGCTGCCAGTCCTCGTTTTCCTTTTCCTCCACCACAAAGTCACTGGTGATGATGCGACGCTCTCCCCGCAAACCCAGTTCCAGCCGACTCTGTTTGCCCAATGGCAACACCAAGTCGGATTGCAGCAGAAAATCCTTGCTGCTTTCGAGCGTCCGGGTCCGAATTTCGGAGCGCCCGAGGGGCAGTGGCCGCAGTTGACGCGTCAGGATATTTTCCTGCTCGTCGTCGTTCCAAAAATCGTACTGAAAGTCGCCCGTCCACTTTTTCCCTTCCTTCTCCGCAAAAGTTCGGACGTAGCTGACCTCCAGTTGGTTGTAGCGCTGGGGTTCAAAATAATTTTCCACGCGGCGAATCGTACTGTCCGCCACTCCGCTGGAATTGAGAAAATCGTAGTTGAGCCGCGTCTCGTCCGTATTGTCGAGGGCGTAGTGGTAGAAGGCAGTAGTCAGGGTGTTGTGGGCGTTGAAGTAATAATCCCCGCCGAGGTAAAAGTTGTAGGCCCGGTCGTTGCGGTCCTGATCGTTGACCTGATCCAAGGTTTGCAATTCGCCGTTTACGGTACTGGTTTGGAAGTTGGTGGCCGCTCCCCGGAAGTTGGAGTAACGCCCGCTGAGGGTACCGAAGAGGTTGTACTTTTGGGTTTTGTAGGCCAAATTTCCGGTCAGGCTGTGGTCTGCGGGGTAGCCCACGCTGGCCTCCACCGAGCCACTCAGCCCTTCCAGTCGGTTGCGTTTGAGGACGATGTTGATGATGCCCGCCGATCCCGCCGCCTGGTAGCGGGCCGAGGGGTTGGTGATCACCTCGATCCGCTCGACACTCTGGGCCGGAATCTGACTGAGTCCGTTGTTGGCTGCGATGACGGAGGGTTTGCCATTGACCAGGATCCGGACCCCGGAATTGCCCCGAAGGCTTATGGTGCCGGTACTTTCCACCGTGACGGAGGGCAGATTTTCCAGCACATCATTGACCGATCCGCCCTGATTGGTGAGGTCCTTACCGACGTTAAACACCTTTTTGTCCAGTTTGAACTCCATCTGCGATTTTTCGGCCCGCACCTCGACCGTTTCCATCTGTTGGGCATCCGATTGGAGTGCGATGCTACCCAGGTCGGTATCGCTTTGCAGGTCCACCTCGACCTGTTGGGCGATGAAGGAAAGGAATTCCACCCGGAGGCGGTAGCTCCCACTGGGAAGACTCAGGGCAAAGCGGCCCACGCTATCGGTGACGGTGCCGGTGACGAGCTGCTCGTCGGGATCGAGGACGGTGATGGTGGCAAATTCCAGCGGCGTTTGCAACTGGGCATCGACGATGGTGCCGGAAACTTGGTATTTTTTGGCGTAGCCCCACAGTGGCGGGCTGAACGCGACCAGGGCGAAGGCCAGGCCGCAAGAAAGCAACAGTAATTTCATCGAATTCTGATTTTTGCTTACAAAGGAAGGGGGGGATACCACGGCGCGAAACAATTATAGATTAAAGGGGCTGGAATAGTGATGGATCAAAAATGCGGGGGAAAAGCCAAATTGATCGCCCCTGGGCACCAACTTGCAGTCGCTCCCGCCTCATTCATCTATAATTCCAGATATTCGCGGGCATTCTCCTTATTTTATCCGGTACTTGAATGTGATGACCGGGGAACTCAAAATATTGGATTGGCTTTGGCAAAATCGCCCTTTGCGACACCTGCTCTTCTGGGTGACCACCCTGCTATTGTCGGCCTCCGTACGGGGTTTATACTACCAGGATACGGCGGTGGCCTTTTACGAAAACATGATCCTGCTGCCCCCCAAGATCGGAGCGGCCTATTTGCTCTGCTACTATCAGATTCCGTACCTCATCTTCCGCCGCAAGTACCTACAGTTCTTTCTGTCCTTTCTCTTGAGCTCCTACTTTTTTATGATCCTCTGCCGCATCTTGGCCATCCACGTGGTGGAAGAAATTTTCCGCGAGGGCATCTTCGTACAAGAATCGCTCTTCGAAATCCTGACGGATTATAAGGTGATGCTCAAGGTCTACTTCTTCCGGGTACACACCATCGGACTGATCCTCGCGATTTTTAAATTGATCGTAGATCACTTTGAGGAGAAACACCAGCGGGAGATTTTGGAAAAGGAAAAGGCCAATGCCGAGCTGAACTTTCTCAAAGCCCAACTTCACCCCCGCTTCCTGTTCAACACCCTCAACAACCTCTGCCACCTGACGCTCCAGAAGTCAGACAAGGCCCCCGAGATGAAGATCAAGCAGAACGAT
>CALCCH010000407.1 GCA_937899855.1 uncultured Saprospirales bacterium
CGGCCCCAACACCCATCGCTTTCCGCTGGGTGACCTGGCTCCTCAGCAGATCGGCAATTTCTGGGTGGATACCTACCTCGATTGTACGGACAACATCGCGGGACAGACCTTTCAGATGGAGGCGCACATTTTTCCCGACAGCTTTTGCCTACCCCCACCCTCCCAGTGGGACGGTTCCCGACTGCGCGTCTCGGCCAATTGCGTCAACGATTCCCTCTTCTTCAGCTTGCGCAACGACAGCGACTCCCCGATGGGTACGGTGGCCAATATCCTCATTACGGAAGACGATGTCCTGCTCTTTGATGGCGGCTGGCAGGGAGACGCCAATAGCGATACCTTCCTCCTTTTTCCACCACAAGGAGCTACCCTGCGGCTAGCCGCCGAGCAAGTCCCCTTCTATCCGGGTCGTAGTTTTCCCTCGGTAGCCGTAGAGGCCTGTGGCACCGACAGCAATGGTGACATCAGCCTGGGCTACGTCAATCAGTACCCCAGCGATGACCAGGACCCATTTGTCGACATCCTTTCGCAGGTGAGTCGAGAGAGCTACCCGAACCGCCACTTAGAGGCCTATCCCGAAGGCTACGGCCCGCAGCATTTCATCCTGCCCAGCACTGACCTGAAGTATTTGGTACGGCTTTCCAACACCAGCTCCGATACGGTTTACCAGGTCGTCCTCTTCGATACGCTCTCGCCCTTTCTACAGCCCGCGAGTATCCAGATGGGCGGCAGCAGTCACCCTTACATCTGGACCCTCAGCTGAGTGGGTAGCCTGCGCATAGCCTTTGAGGACGTGGTGCTGCCCCCCGCCACGGTCGACCCACTGGCCGCTCGACTCTTCGTACAATACCGAATCGATCAGCTTCCCGACAACCTGCCGGGTACGGTGATCCAAAACCGGGTAGGCTACCGGATGGACTTTAGCCCCTACCCCGTCAATACCATTATCGAACATATTGTTGAGGGTGATTTTTTACCCGCACTCCAAATGATGTCGATTGAGGGGCAGATTCAAAATCAATTGGGTTTGCCACTCATCGACCTTCCTTTGCGGCTGGAGCCGCTGGGACGTAGTCTGCGAAGCGATCAAGACGGATACTTTGCTTTCGAAGCCCTGCCTTATCACCCCGACTACAATCTATACATCGACCGCCAGGCCATCGAAGCGGTCCAAATCAGTGCGCACGACCTCTTCTGGATGGCCCGCTACCTGGACCAGCCCGAGCTGGATCGCCCCCGGCGCTGGTCACTCCTGGCAGATGTTGACCGTAACGGCCGGGTCAACTCGCAAGATTTGGGGCAATTGGAGCAACTGCTGCTCCGCACGGATAACCAGGCCGGTGAAATCAAAAACTGGTATTTCCTACCCGGCCGAGCCCCCCAGGAGACGGACGGCCCAAGCGATAGCATTGTCTTGCGTAACCTCATTTCCAATAACCAGATTGACCTCATTGGCCTCCTGGCTGGCGACGTCGACGGAGAACAAAACTTACCCAATGCTTTCGAGCGGGTCTTACCCTTTTCCCTCCAACTGCTAGCCGGAACCACCGAGAACGAGAGCGTAGTTTACCTCTACCCCCGGGAGCGGGTGGCCTTGCGCTCCGGGCAGTTGAGCATCAGCTACGACGCCGACCAGTACGAGCTGCGGGAAGTAAGCTCCCCCCTAGCCGAGACCGACCCCAATATCCACTGGGCGTACCACGATGATGGGCGGGGCCTACTCAACCTCTGTTGGTACCGACGGGGAGCGGATCAGGTACTCGACCCAGCCGTGGCCCTGGCGACTTGGGAACTGCGTCACAAGGCGGACCGTAGCACTACATTGGTTCCCCGAATCAAGATCGCGGCGGAACCCTTGGTACCGGAAGCGTACGTCTGGTCGGAGGCTGCGGGACGAGCCCAGCGTTGGCGCATCGTGAGCCAGGACGATGCCGTAGCGGGAGACCGCCCCATCCGTTGGAGCGTTCGCCCCAATCTACTTAGCGCTAACGAAACGACTCACATCTATCTTTCTTTGGCGAGTAGCAGTACCGTGTCTCTGGCCCTACACGAGGCCAGTGGCCAGCCACTCCTCCAATTACACGACCAAGAATTGTTGCCCGCGGGAGACTACCTCCTGCCCCTAAGGCTCGACGAACTCAGTAGTGGCATCTACTACCTCCGCGCCCGGGTGGGCACGGCTACCGACACCATTGAATTAGTAGTTTACTGATCCACCACCTTACGAACCCATTCACGAAAACTTCTATTCTGACGATTTGACTTCCAAGCATTTGGGGGGCGGAATCCCAGGACTCCTTTTACCGTCTGCCCTACGAGTGGAGTGCTCCACCCCGTGGAGACCCTGCCTTCGTTCGCCCGGTTCGCTCGGCGACCGGGAGGACCTATCTATCGACATAAATTAGCACTACTATACCTTAGATTAATTAGGTTATGATCGCCGGACCTTGGCCAAGGTCCGGCTTTTTGTTTTCAACTCCGTTCGTCCAGCTGCTCCAACAACCATTCGTGCTCGGCCAGGACGCGGGCGTTGAGGATGTCCCGACGCAGCGCAAAGCGTTTTTCAACTTCGTCGGGGCCCAGGTAGAGCAAGCGGCGGGTAAAGCGGATGAAATTGGAGAAATTGGTCTGGTGGTAGCTGAGCATTTTCTTCCGATTGATCAGGGCCCGAAAGCTGGCCAGGAGGGCCTCCACCTCGTCGTAAGCCCCGAGTTCGTAGTACATTTTGAGGAGGATGACCTTGGCGCTAAAGTTGAGCAGGACGTCGGACTCGTCGACGGCGGAAAGGTGGTGGAAGGCCGCTTGGTAACGCTGTTGGCGGTAGAATAATTTGGCGAGGTTGTAATTGTAGGTGGGTTGGCGAAAATCTCGATCGAGGTGATCGCGGTAATCCGTGATAAAGGATTCGGCCCAGGCGTATTCGTCGAGCTTGAGGGCCAGCCCTACGATGTTGTTGTAGGTAAAGCGGGACAGGAGGCCGTTGCTAAACAGCAGCTTTTGTCGGAGTCCAAGCCGGTAGAGGTGCAGGGCTTCGGCGACGTAGCTTTTGGCGCCTCGGTTGAGTTGTTGGATGCAAAAGTTGATGCTCAGTTGGAGCAGATCGCGCGATTCGCTTTGGGAAAAACGCGACTCCTGAGCAAAGAGCTGATTTTTAAATTCTTGGAACAGGTCGTCCCGCTCCTCGGAGAGGGCCCGGTAGCAATAGAAGTAGGTAGCGATGGCGGGATCCTGGAGGTGGTGGCTGTCGGCGAGGTATTCGAGCAGGTGGGGCAAAAAGCTGTAATCGTACTCCACCTTGTAGACGCGCTGGTGGGCCAGGTACATACAACTTTGTTTGAGTTTGCGTAGGATGATGGAGGCATCGAGGGCATTGCCCAGGTCCTGTAGGTTGTTGGCCTTGGTGCGCTTTTGGGTTTGGAGGTACACAAATTTTTCGTACTCCAAGTCGTAACGCTGATCGAAGAGCTGTGGACCGAGGGGCTGGGTATCGAGGTACTTGCGAGCGCGTTGCACCGA
The DNA here is from genome assembly GCA_937899855.1 of uncultured Saprospirales bacterium. Lineage (GTDB taxonomy): Bacteria > Bacteroidota > Bacteroidia > Chitinophagales > Saprospiraceae > CALLVY01. Next base: position 3,514 of record CALCCH010000407.1, read on the forward strand.
CTGTTGGTAGCGTTTGAAGAGCCGTTTGTCGCGGTAGATGCCGACCAGATAGGTATGGCGCAGGGCGGGATTGGCGCGAAATTTCTTGTACACCAAATAGGCCTCGATACAATGGAGCAGATCCGACATGAGCTGGCGCATCGCTACGTCGCGGTAAGGTTGTCCCGGGAAGATTTGTGCGTAGACCTCCGTTTTATCCCATTCTGGCCCCACTGTCGTTCGGTGTTGCAGGAGGTAGTCCCACAGCGCCCAAACTTCCGTACGTTGGTTGACAAAAGGGGATCGCAGCCATTTATTGAGGGCTCTTTTCTCCGTTCCACTCAGGGCGTGGAAGACTTCCATCAATTTACTTTTCCACATTTACTTACCTACATTTTTTATTAAAAATATCTATTTTACCGTACTTTTCAAGTTTTTACCTGCCTACAAATCAACTTTTGTGTATTTGTGGCTTTCCGACTTTTGGAGCATCTTTAGACTGTAAATAGAGAGACGAGCGGTTTTGAGTGGCTCCTAGAGGTCCTCCTCAATTGCTCTCCCGCACCGATTGACACCACGTGAAAAAGGCAACAAACTATGGATAATCAACATCTAAGCCGGTTGATTGTACTGTTCCTATGCGGTATCGTAATGAGTAGTGCGCCACTGTTTGGGCAGTGGGAAACCCTGGCTTTTCCGGGCGCTGGCACACCCTTTCCCGATATCAACGATGTCGCTTTCTTCGACGAGCAGCAAGGAGTGGGCGTGGGGAAAGGGGGCGTCATCGTACGGACCGAAAATGGTGGCGAGAGCTGGACGGTGATTCCCAGTCCGGTGAGCATTCAGGACCTGAGTAGCGTCCGCGTCATTGAGGGCGCCACCGCCATTGCCGTCGGCCACGCCAATACCTTACCTACGCCCTGCGGCAGTAACTCCCAAGCGGGGGTCGTGCTCCTCAGTCAAGACGGAGGCCGAAGCTGGACCAATATTCTCACGACCAATTACCACCTCCTCGACTTCCATTTCCCTACTGCCGAGACCGGCTACATCGCAGCCGACTGCGGTCGGGTACTCAAGAGTACGGACGGTGGTCACAACTGGGCCTACGTCACCGATACGGGCACCGATGCGGTGGGTCAGTCCATTTACTTTGTGGATGCGCAAACCGGCTTCGTCAGCCTGCGGGCGGGAGTAGCGGGAGTGACGGGATTGTTCAAGACCGAGGATGGAGGAGATAGCTGGACCGATATCGCCCCCAGCGGGTACACCACCCAATACGGTCACGCCATCTTTGTAGATAGCCAGCGGGGTTATTTTACCGCTGAGGGCGACTTACTGGAGACTACCGATGGCGGATTGAATTGGAATTTACTCATCGACAATGCCGTCTCCGCCCGGCTGTTCCGATCACCCAATGGCGATTGGTACCACAGTTCGGCGACTTTTCCCAACTTGACCTATTTTACCCTCGACGGCAGCACCACCGAATTTCAAGTCGCCAGCGACCCCGCCACGGATAATTTTGTCCGGGCCAATTCCCTCGCCTTCACCAAAGACTGGATCTACGCCGTTGCCAACGGCCATTTTTACCGCACCCAGCAGCTGGGGGGCAGCCCCGAGTACCACTACCTGGAAGGACGCATTGCCCGCGATGGCAACGGCGATTGCCAGCACGACAGCACCGAGGTGGGATTGGCCAATTGGGTGGTCTGGGCTTCCGGTTCCTCCGGCATCTCCTGGACCCTGAGTGACAGCAGTGGCGCCTATGCGTTCCGCCTCGATACGGGTAGCTACGAGATCCAACTTTTTGCCCCTAACGAAACCTGGTCCATCTGCCAAAATAATTTTAACCTCGACCTCAGTACGCCGCTGGGCCGTACCGTTCGACACTTCAGTACGAGCAGCCCCGCGGACTGTCCCCAGCTCCACATCGCCCTGCATTCCGGGCCTTTGCTGCGCTGCCAGGACAACCGCTTCTACCTTCAATACGACAACCGGGGCAGCGGTACGGCAACGGCCGCCACGGCCACCCTAACTTTTGACCCTGCGCTCCAACTCGTAGGCAGTAGCCTTCCCGCTACCAATCCCGCGCCCCGGGTCTACGAATTTGCCCTGGGCGATTTGCCGACCGATAGCAGCGGCCAATTTTGGGTAGATGCCTACCTCGATTGTACCAATGGAAACAACGGCCAGCCCACCTTACTGGGCCAGACCCACTGCGTGGAGGCCAAAATCCGACCCGACTCGGTCTGTACCCCCACCAACCCCGCCTGGAACGGAGCGGATCTCGAAATCAGCGGGACCTGTCGGGGCGACTCGGTCGTGTTTATAATCAACAATAAGGGCATCGCCGCCCTCGACCAGATCGTCGATTTCGTCATCATCGAGGACCACGTCCTGTTGACTGGGGGAACGATCCCCAGCGAGCTGGGGCTGGGCGATACGAGTTTTGTTTACCATCCCAACGGTTCGACCCTGCGGATGGAAGTCGACCAAGTTCCCTTCCACCCGCGCCGTAGTTTTCCCTCGGCCACCGTCGAAGCCTGCGGGACCAATCCCCAGGGAGGGGTCAGCTTGGGCTACGTTACCCAGTACTCGGAAGACGATCAGGAGCCCAGCCTGGCCATCCTTTGTCAGGAAAGCAGGGAGGAACCCACGGCGGTTCTCCTGGCGGCCTATCCCAAGGGCTACGATATCGAGCAGTACATCACGCCCGATACCGACCTGGAATACGTCATCCATTTCCGCAACGATGGGCCCGATACGGTTCGTCAGCTGGAAATTTTTGATACCCTTTCGCCCTTCTTGGATTTGACCCGGATCCAGCCCCCGGTAGGCACCCATCCTTTCCGGTGGGCATTGCTACCCAGTGGCGTCCTGCATTTTACTTTTGATCAGATCGTTCTGCCCCCCAGTGGTCAGGACGTCGACCGAGCTTATGGTTCTATACAATTCAGTATTCCTCAGTACCCCGGCAATGTGCCGGGGACTTTAATCGAACAACGCGTCGGAATCGTAATGGATTACGAACTGCGCGCTACTGCTCAGTACGAGCACCTCATTGAGACAGATTTTTTACCCCCACTGGGCAATGTGTCCATCAACGGGACCTTGCAAAATAGCCTGGGCCTCCCCATGGTAGAGGTACCGATCAATCTTGGCGATGGGGGGCCAGTCGTGCTAACGGACTCGGTGGGCCACTTTTCCTTTGCGAATGTTCCCTACCAGAATCGCTACCGGCTTTTTCCCCAGAGCGCAGCGATCCTCAGGAGCAGTACCGCCCACGATCTGTACTTGCTGCACCACCACTTCGACGGTCGAACTTTTGAAAATCCCGTACAGCGTTTTCGCGCCGACCTCAACCGGGACGACCGGGTCGACGAGCGGGACCGCGAACAGTTGCTGGATCGAATTTTATTTCGCCAGAGCAATTTGGAGTATCAGGAGCGTTGGCGTTTTCTCCCCCATCAGACGCTGCAAAATTTTCCACCTACGGGTCCGCGCGCCAACGAGATCATCAATCCCACCACCTTCAACGACTTGTCGATCGTGGCCCTCCTTCCAGGGGATTTGAATGGCGATTTGGAAAGTCAGATGGGGCAGCAGGAAACCGAGTACGACGGGGCGGGGCTGGTCCGCTTACAGCAATCGGTCAGCGTGGGGGACGATGGCCTTTGGGAGGTACAGCTCCGTACGGCGGAGGCGCGGGACTTGGAATCGCTCCAGTTGACGGTGGCCTACGCGGCCGATTGGTTGGAATGGGTTCCCGAGGAAGCGACCGACTCCGATCACTACTTGGTCCACACCCCGGTGGCGGGCAAGCTCACTGGTGCCTGGTGGAATCCAGCTTGGGAAGGCCGGATGGAAGGGGGAGAGCTTTTGTTGCGCCTGTACTTTCGCCCGCGGGATCCGGCGGCTAGTCCCCGGCAATTGGCCCTACGCCTAGCGGCCTTGCCTACGGTGGGAGAAGCCTACGGCCGGGCGGAAGCGACGGGAGAGCGGCAACGCTGGCCGGTACAATTGGAGGGTCCGCGTTATTACCAGCAAGCCGGAGCCGCCATCGACGTTCGCCCCAATCCGGGTCGGGCTGATGAACTGGAATTGTATTTGGGACTCCGGGAAGATACTGATATTACGTTGAGCATTTACAACAGTACGGGACAGACCGTCGCCCGCTTGTACGAAGACGCAGGGGTCGCGCGCGGGCAGTACCGCTGGCCCATTCCGGCGGACCAGCTCTCACCGGGCTTGTACTACCTCCGCTTGGTAGCGGCCACACAGCAGGAAGTCTTGCCCTTTGTAGTGTACCATTGATCCCCGGCTAAGCTAGGGTGTGTCTTACCAATAGTGTATTCGCAAGCTTGTGGCGATTCCGGCTGACGCCGGTAATCAGCCCGGGCCAGCTATGTATTCCCTTTTACAAAAATCACCAGTACCCATTCGTACACAAAACCAGAACTATGAAAATTTTACTGAGCAACATCATGATTTGCGTCTTAGTAAGCTTTACTTTTTCGGCAGCGGGACAAGATCACAGCCATTGTGGCTTTGATGACCTGTTTACCTTTGAGGAGCGATACACTATGGCCCAACGCAATGCACAGCGAATAGCGCAAAGCGCTCAAGAAAATAGTACCCAGCGAAGACAATCGATCAGTGTACCCGTGGTGGGGCACGCACTGCGTAGCGATTTGGGAGCACCCAGTGCTACCCAGGCTGACCTGCAAGCAGCTGTTGATAGCGCCAATCGATACTTGGCAGCCGCCGATATACAGTTGGTCCTTTGCAATGACATCACCTATACGACCAACGAAGATTGGTTTAATTACCTAAAAAGGAGTGACCACTCGGAGTGGGCCAATTTGGTCCATGTGAATGGGGTGGTGAACCTTTACATTTTTAACAAGGGCCAGAGCGATTTTGGCTTTTACGGTACGGTGGTCATCCGAAAAATTAGAATCAATGAAAAAACACTCGTTCACGAGTTTGGCCACACCTTCGGACAGATTCACACTTTTCAGAATACGGATATTCTGAATCCAGAGGCAATTGACTGCCCCATGTCTTTCCACGAGCTCGTCATTAGAAACGTCAACCTATCTCTGCCGTACCCCTACCCCAATTGCTCCCGAATGGATGCCAATACTCACCCCTATGATACTTACCCCTACGAGATCTGCAGCAGCAAGGACCTTACCGCTGGTGATTTGCTTTGCGATACCCCCGCGGACGCCAACCGGCTCAATCATTTTCAAACCTACAATTGTGCCTTTGACGACGTTCCCTCTCCCACCGGTAAGGACCTAAATGGAATGGATTTTACGCCGGATGTCACCAACTTCATGTCCTACTATGGGGAGTGTCGCAATAGCTTTTCAGGAAGTCAAATGATTGGTATGCGCGCAGTGGCCAGTACACTGAATAACTTCACCAACTGTGACCCGCGGGACGATCTCGTCCAGGAGGTCAACGAGAAAGTAGTACGCATGCCCAGTGGTACGGGAATCATTGACGTATCCGTATCCGTGGAAAACTTTACGGATGACGATTGCAATACGGAGACGGGCTTGGACTGTGTGGACTTGGCGACCGATCGCTTCGGTAGCTTCTACTGTAATTTTGCACAATCCGGTTTTGCTAGAGCCAACCTGACGAAGGAAGGTACCTGGCTCGATGGGGTTACCAGCTTTGACCTGGTCCTGATCAGCCGACATTCCCTGGGGACAGCAGCTCTGGATGGCTGGTCGCAAATCGCGGCGGACGTCAACAACAGTGGCAGCGTTACCGTGGCGGACCTGACCTTGCTCAGACAACTCATTTTATATTCCATCACGGAGTTGCCGGAAGGCAATGGCATCACCAGTCCCTGGCGTTTTTTCCCGGAGTTCATCCCGGATTTTGCACCGGAGCACTTCGTCCCTAACTTCCTGGAAACCCCCTTCAACATGCCGCCGAGTTATCCCTATCCTTACCCTGACTACCTCCAGAGTGATTGGTGCTATGAGGTTCCCGACCCTAACTTTGAGCTGATGGGTTTTCACGGTGTCAAAGTAGGGGATGTGAATGGATCGGCGGACGTCAATGGCTTCAACAACGGCTCCAATGACCGCAGCCCGGCTAGCCTTGCACTTTCCTTTCCTTACGCAGTGGACGCCAATCAATCGGTGACGGTGAGCGTAACTGCGGACAACTTCGAGGACATCAGCGCTTTTTCTCTTGGCTTGTTTATCGATCCTACGGTACTACAAGTGGAAAGTATCATTCCCGGTTCATTGCCCAATTATCAACTCAGCGATTTTGGGATCACTCAATTATCGGAAGGGAAATTGCGTACCCTCTGGTTGGCCCCCAGTACGCAGGGCCACAGCCTGAGTAGGGAGCAGGCTCTATTTCACCTTAACTTACGTACCCTCGCCCCCTTAAACGACCTGCTGCAACACCTCCAACTCCGGGAGGATATCCTTGGGGCCGAGTTCATCAACAGTCAACCCCTAGTGATTGAAAATCAGCTTCACCTAAACATTGCGGAGCAAGCACCAAGTCCCCAACCCAATGCGGATCACCGCGACCTACGCGTGGCTCCCAACCCATTTACCGACGAGCTTATTTTCCAGCTTAATGCCCCACAGGCCGAAGTGATTCAGCTGAGCATCTTTGACATCCTGGGACGGCTCATTCTCACGCAAAGCTATGAGGTACAATTGGGGCAACAGCAATTCAAGGTCAATCAGCTCAGTCAATTGCCACCGGGTACCTTTTGGTATCAATTGCGGGGGGAGCAATGGGAGGAACAAGGCCGCCTGATACATCGTTAGTAACCGGACTATAAAGTACCTCACTCACAAAGCACCAACAGCCATCCTCAAATATTTTTGATGGGAGGGCTAAACACAAAACCTAAGACCAAAACATAAAGCTAAACTCCGAGGCATTCCGTTCTTTATTTGTTGCTTTCGTCAATCAATGAGGAATGGGTGCCTCTTTTTGAGAAGTCATCTCAAAAAAATGACCACTCCCTCGCCAACAAAAACATTTTGAGATGGCTTTTAGTGGGATTTTTCGACCTCCTCCACCACGCGTCCTCCCCGCATTTCCATGATGCGGTCCGTCTTCAGGGCCAGTTCGCGATCGTGGGTAACCAGGACCAGGGTCGTGCCCGCCTCGCGGTTGAGTTCGAACAAGAGATCCTCTACTTTTTGCCCCGTATCGTCGTCGAGGTTTCCGGTGGGTTCGTCCGCAAAGAGGATGAGAGGTTCGTTGGAAAAGGCGCGGGCGATACAGACGCGCTGTTGCTCCCCACCGGAGAGCTGGGTGGGATAGTGGTGGTGGCGAGCCCCCAGGCCCACGCGTTCGAGCAAGTCGATGGCCCGCTGGCGGGCGTTCTTTTCCCCGCGCAGCTCCAGGGGGACCATGACGTTTTCGAGAGCGGTGAGGGTGGGGATGAGTTGAAAGTTTTGGAAGACGAAGCCCACGTAGCGATTGCGCAGGGCGGCGCGTTCGTCCTCGTTCAATTCGTCCAAGCGGACCCCATTGAGCCAGACGCTGCCCGCCGTTGCCCGGTCGAGCCCGGCACAAAGCCCCAAGAGGGTAGTTTTACCACTGCCCGAAGGCCCAACGATCGAAAAGGTATCGCCCGCCGCCAGGGAGAAACTTACCCGATCCAAAACGGTCAATTCTCCCGCCGCACCGGTGTAAGACTTGGTCAAATTTTTTACTTCCAACATAAAAGATAGGTATTTCAACAAATAAGCATCGACCCCGCGAAGGATCAATGCTTATTTTAACAAAGCCAGGGAGGATAAGTTTTAGAACTCGGCGCTGCCCGGAGTCCGTGGGAAGGGAATCACGTCGCGGATGTTGTTCATACCGGTGATGAACTGCACCATACGCTCGAAGCCCAGCCCAAAGCCACTGTGGGGAGCGCCCCCAAATTTGCGCAGCTCCAGGTACCACCACAGTTCCTCCTCGGGAATTCCGACTTCCTTCACCCGCTGTAAGAGCCGCTCGTGGCGCTCCTCCCGCTGCGATCCACCGATGACCTCCCCGATTCCCGGAAAGAGTACATCCATGGCGGCCACCGTCTTACCATCCTCGTTTTGCCGCATGTAAAAAGCCTTAAACGATGCGGGGTAATCCCGAACGATGACGGGCCTTTTGAATTTCTTTTCCACCAACCAGCGCTCGTGCTCGGCCTGGAGATCTTTGCCCCACTCCACTGGATACGCAAAGCGCCCTTTTTTGTAGGGCTTGGAGCTACGCAGCAAGTTGACGGCCTCGGTGTAGGTGATGCGTTCGAAGTCGTTTTCCACCACGAAGCGCAGGGTCTCCAATAACCCCATCGGCCGGCGTTCCTCCGCTTTCATTTGCTTTTCCGAATCTTTGATCCGCTGATCGAGGAAGGCGATGTCCTTGGGATAGTGTTCGAGGACGAAGCGAATGAGGTACTTACAAAAATCCTCAGCCAGGTCCATGTTGTCGTGAATATCACAGAAGGCCACCTCGGGTTCGATCATCCAGAATTCGGCCAGGTGGCGCGAGGTATTGGAATTCTCGGCGCGAAAAGTGGGGCCAAAGGTGTAGACCTTCCCCGGGGCCAGGGCGGCGATTTCGCCCTGTAGCTGCCCCGAAACGGTGAGGTTGGTGGCTTTGCCAAAAAAGTCTTGTTTCCAGTCGACCTCCCCGGCTTCGGTCAGCGGGGCGGCGTTGGGGGGAAAGGTGGTGACGTGAAACATTTCCCCCGCCCCCTCGGCGTCACTGCCGGTGATGATGGGGCTGTGTAGGTAGTAGTAACCCCGCTCGTGAAAGTACTGGTGGATGGCGTAGGACACGGCGTGGCGCAGGCGAAAGACCGTACTGAAGGTATTGGTCCGCATGCGGAAATGCGCGTGTTCGCGCAAGAACTCCATCGTTTGCTTCTTGGGTTGTAGGGGATAAGCCTCCAGGTTGGTAGCTCCCAAAATTTCGACCTCCCGGGCCATTACCTCCACCGATTGTCCCTTGCCCTGCGACTCCACTAGGGTCCCACGGACGGCCAAACAAGCGTGGAAACCAATCTGCTTGAGGGTCGCCTCGGGCATTTGCTCAAAGTCGACGACGATTTGGAGATTATCGAAGCCAGAACCATCGTTGAGGGCGATAAAACGGTTGGCGCGAAAAGCGCGCACCCAGCCTTTGACGAGCACTTCGGCTCCAATCGGCGGTTGGGCCAAGAGTTCGGCAATTTCTATTCTTTTTGACATGGCGTTTTAGGTTGTACGTGAGGGCTACTAAAAATGAGTTGCGAAATTAGTGATAATGCCCTAAAAGGTCAAGTTTTAGCCCAAGCACACCTTAGCTAAGTCAAAAATCGGCTGCGAAGTTCTGGGGTGGGAATCATACACTGGTCTTTTTCTCCAAACCAGCGGTAGCGACGGGCGGCAACGAAGTTGTAGGTGCGGTTGCGGATAAAGCGGGGGACGATGAAAAACACCTGGCTGAGGGGCCAGATTCCACCGAGGCCACTGGCGATCCGGAGGGCCGCGTCGGAGCGGAGGTAGGCCCGGCCGTTTTCCACCAGCACCACCGTATCGATGCGATCGGGATCCAGGCCGTGTGCCTTCACCAGGGCCCGGCCCGACTCCGATTGGAGAGCCGCAAATTGGAAGTGGCCTTCGGGGTCGCGTTGGATGACGAATTGGACAAAACCATTGCAGAGGTTGCAGACGCCATCGAAGAGGATGACGGGGTGGGTACCGGTGGTGGTCGTGGAGTCTTTCATAACAAATGAGCTTCTAGCTAAGTAACGTAGCGATTACCGATAGGTTGTGCTTTTTATCGAATATCGCCGCGATGGGAAAGGACAAATCGGGCAGTACAAAACTGCGGACTTCGCCGCCGTCGGACTTCTTGATGAGCCGGTAGGCACCGTCTTCCAAGTGGTACTGCTCCAGCACCCGATCGTCGGGAGAAATGATCCAGTATTCCTCCACCCCGTGGTTCTGATAATCTTCAAATTTGATCCCCCGGTCCCGGGATTCCGTTTTTGGGGAACACACTTCGACTACCAGATCGGGAGCGGGAAACGGACTTTGGTCCTTTTTAAAGTTTATCGCTTTTTCCGGGCGGAAATAACAAACGTCCGGTTCGTAATCGTTACGGGTAAGCGAAATCATGATTTTCTCAATCCCGACAAAGCCCAGGTCGTTCTGAGAAACGTAAATATTGAGTAGCTGGTAGAGCAGACCACTGTATTCGTTGTGCTGGTGTTTGACGGGAGACTGAATAATTATCTCTCCGTTGATGAATTCACTCTTATTCTCTTCGGTACTGATCAAGTTGTAAAAAGCAAGGCGCTTTTGTTGTTCTTCTGCCAGAGCAGTCTGCAAGGCAGCCAGCAGGGCCGGGGCATGGGGAAGGTCCAGGATTTGCTGCAACAGGCTTTCTTGAACGGACTTGGTCATAAACGAAGCGTTTAACCCAATTTAAACATTTTTCCACAAAAAGGCGCCCCTATTCAAACAGCGTCCGGTACAACTCCTCGATCTTGCCCACCGTCTGAATACGGATGTTGAAGCGGTCGGGGTCGAGTCCTTTGACGTTGTATTTGGAGATAAAAATCTGTTTAAAACCCAGGCGGTCCGCCTCCTGAATCCGTTGCTCGATCCGGTTGACCGCTCGAATCTCACCGGACAGCCCCACTTCCCCGGCAAAGCACACGTCGGCGGAGACCGCTACGTCCTGTAGCGACGAAATCAGTGCGCTGACGATGGCCAGGTCGATGGCCGGGTCATCGACGCGGATGCCCCCAGCGAGGTTGAGAAAGACGTCGTTCTGCCCAAATTGGAAGCCCACTCGCTTTTCCAGCACCGCCAGCAGCATACTCAGCCGCCGGAGGTCGAAACCCGTAGCGCTGCGCTGGGGATTGCCATAGACGGCCGTACTGACCAGGGCCTGGGTTTCGATCAACATGGGGCGCATGCCCTCTACGGTGGCGGAGACCGCACTGCCACTCAGGTCTTCGTCCTTTTGGGAAAGCAGCAGCTCGGAGGGGTTGGAGACCTCGCGGAGCCCACTGGCCTGCATCTCGTAAATGCCCATCTCGTCGGTGGAGCCAAAGCGATTTTTGATGGTACGCAGGATGCGGTAGGTGTAGTTGCGATCCCCCTCAAATTGTAGGACGGTATCGACGATGTGTTCGAGCAGTTTGGGACCCGCCAGGGAACCCTCCTTGGTGATGTGGCCGATCACAAATACGGGGATACCGGTTTCTTTGGCAAAGCGCTGGAGCTCGCCGGCGCATTCGCGGACCTGAGAGATGCTGCCCGGGGTAGATTCGATGTGGGGGGAGGAAAGGGTTTGGATGGAGTCGATGGCCAACATCTGG
>CALCCH010000408.1 GCA_937899855.1 uncultured Saprospirales bacterium
CACCTCTGCCGTTTCTTCGAGAGTGACCTCTCCGATTCGGGGTCCATCATATCTCTGATCCCCTACCGCCCCCCCACCAAGCCCTATACCGTTTAGGAAATTGCGGCTACCTACAATGCCTTCAACGACAAGCTAGAGCTGACCCTCAAACGGGATACCCTCGATCAGGTGGTCAAAAAAATCAGCCAGGTCGCCAACAAAAACGTCATTACCTCCCGCGACGCCAGTACGGCCATCGTCAGCGGTTTTATTGGTAAAACCAACTTTGAGGATGCCCTCGAACAGCTCGCCACCCGCAACGGCCTCTCCCTGCGTAAGGACGACAAGGGCTACTACGTCTTCGAGCTCGACAATGGCAACAATCAGGCCCTACAAAATCCCAACCGTGGGAATTTCAACAACCCCAATCAGGGCGGCCGCGGCAACAACCGCCCCGGTGGCAATGGCAACGGCGGGGGTAGTGGCCTCGCCAACGTCCAAATCGGGGCCGATAGCCTGGGACGGCCCCAAATCGACGTCGACGCCACCGATGCTCCCATCGCCCAGTTGATCAAGGACGTCTCCGACCGGACCGGCACCAATTACTTCCTCTTTGCCGAACCCACCGGCAACATCAGCCTCCGTATGCAGGGCGTGAGCTACGAGACCTTTCTCGACCAAATCCTCCGCGGCTCCGAATTTGGCTATAAGGTAGAAAACCAAGTCTACCTCATCGGCAGCCGCAAACAGGAAGGCCTGCGGGAAACCCGGATGTACCAACTGCAATACCGCACCGTCAAAGAACTCCAAACCTTTATCCCCGCCGACCTGGGGCAAAACGTAGAGATCAAAGAATTCATCGACCTCAACTCCCTCATCCTCAGTGGCTCCGCCGCCAACATCGCCGAAGTGGCCACCTTTCTCGACGCCCTCGATCGCCCCACCCCGGTGGTAATGATCGAACTGCTCATCCTCGACGTCCAGTTCAATCGCGAAACCCGCGCCGGCTTCGAAGCGGGACTGGCCACCGAACCACCACCCGCCGGCGGTACCATTCTGCCCAGCGTCAACTTTACCTTTAGCTCCGAAGCCATCAACCGCCTACTCGGTACCCTGGCGGGCAACGGCATCGTCAACCTGGGCCAGGTGCGTTCCAATTTTTACGCCACCCTCCAAGCGGTGGAAGACGACGGCTACGTCATCACCCGATCCAAACCCCGCCTCTCCACCCTCAACGGGCAGGAGGCCAACATCACCATCGGCGAGACCCGCTACTACCTCGACCAACGGACCACCCTCCAGGGCAACCAAAACCCCGTCACCGTACAGGACCGCCGCTTTACCGCCGTCAATGCCGACTTTACCGTTCGCATCCTTCCCGTAGTATCCGGTGACGAACACGTTACCCTCGAAATCGAAGTCAGCCAGTCCGACTTTATCGGGCTATTGCAAAACGACGCGCCGCCCGCCCAGGTCAACCGTTCCTTTACCTCCAACATCCGCATGCTCAACGGCGAGATGATCGTCCTGGGGGGACTCGAAACCAAGACCGTCGAAAATACCGGTACCGGTGTCCCCCTGCTGAGTCGAATTCCGATTATCAAGTGGTTCTTTGGCAATCGCCGTCGGGCCAAAAACAAGAGCCGCTTGCTGATTTTTGTCAAACCCACGGTGATTTACTAGGATGACCCTACTGAACAACATCAAAAGTCGCCTGCGCCCCAAACGGTACGCGGGAGTGGAAATGGGACAGGGAGCCACGAGCTACTACTATCACCTGGTGGTACTGGAGGAGGAAAAAGGGGAAATCAAAACGCTGCGGACCAAACGCGAGCTGGGCAGTATGGAGGCGCTGGTCGAAGCACTCGAGGATAAGGGCCTCCCCATCTTTTTGAGCCTCAACATCCGGGGCATCTTGCACAAGCTGGTACCGGGTACCAATCACGGCGAAGCCGAACTGCTGGCCACCGTATTGCCCAATGCGGAAGAACAAGAATTTTGGCTCCAACGCCAGACCGGCCCCGACGGCGTCTGGGCCAGCTTGGTCCGGCGCGATGCCGTACAGACCGTACTCGATGAATTTGCGGCCCAAGAGCTCTGGGTCAATCAATTGCTACTCGGCCCCTTTGCCGTCACCCCCCTCTGGTCCTTTCTCGACCGCAAGGAAGCCCTCAGCACCAGCGCCTACCAGCTCGACTTCGACGCCAACGGCCATTTGCAAAGCCTGCGCCGCAGCACCGCCGATGCGGAGTGGACCAGCGTCCGGGTCGAAGAGGAAACCCTGCCCTCCGATCTGTTGCCCGCCTTTGGCAGTGCCTTTATGGGCCTGGTCGATGCGCCGGATACCTTGGCGGTACCCCGGGTGGCCGCGCGCCAGGAAGAGTTTTTTCAGTGGCGTATTTTCCAAACGGGGGGCTGGGCCCTCCTCCTGGGGCTCCTCGTCATCCTCGTGCTCAATACCTTTTTCTACTACCAGTACAAGGATCGCAACCAGGACTTGAGCAGCCAGGTCTTTCTCGCCGACACCCAACTCGAACGCCTCGACTCACTCCGAGCCCAGGTCGGCCGCCAGGAAGATTTTATGCAGCAAACCAGCCTCAATCAAAACTCCCGCACCTCCTACTACGCCGATCGCATCGCCGCCACTTTGCCCACCGGCCTCCAGTTGAGCGAGCTGGAAATCTTTCCCATCCTCGGTCGAGAACGCGACTACCGCGAGGATCAATTGATCCGCTACCAAAAAGACCGCATCCGCATTCGGGGGCTTTGTAAAAACAGCTTGACTTACAACGAATGGCTGACCACCCTGGAAAGCCTCGACTGGGTCGATCGCGCCGAACACCTGGAATATCAAGACCTGAGTAGCCGGCTCAGCCGCTTTGAATTGCAACTTTTTATAGTCCCTTCAGAATAGTCTTTTCCGACTCCTGGAATTTGATGCGAATCGAATCTTCGTAGATGGCCAGCAAGGTCATCTCAGCGAAGGTCTCACCGGTCTCCCAATTAAAGGTTTTACTCTTGGCGGTGGTCAGTGCCACCTTGCGGCCGTCCTTGAGGTCGATCAGCCCCTTGTAAATGACTTGGGGGAAGGGACGGTTTTGCCGGGGATTGCCGGGGCGGGGACTCCGGGTAGATACCTGGGTATTGGCCGGAGAAGGGGCAGCGGCGGGGGCTGCCTCCGGGGCGCGTAGCTTGCCGCCAAGAAAGGGATCGCGGTAGTTGACGAGGAGGGTAAAGCTGTCTTGCTGACCTTCGGCAACGAAGGTGATGGGGGCGGGAGGCAGGAAGAAATCACTTTTGGGTTGGAGCTTTTGATAAATACGGTATCCCAGTAAGCCCCAGATGACACATACCGCAAGGGCCAGCAAGTACTTGACGTTTTTGTTGTCCATGTCCCGGATTTATTGAGTCGAAAAGGTCCGCTGGCTACTGAAGGCGCCCACGTTACCAGCCGGATCGATGGAGCGGACGCGCCAGTAGTAGGTCGTCACCGCAGCATTATTAAAAGAAAGGCTGGTTTGGGTGGTCGTGGTTTGGAGGATGATGTTGTTTTGGGTGGAGTCGCTGTAGACGAAAACCTCGTCTTCCGAGCTGCTGTTGTCGGGAGTCCAGCTGAGGGTTACGGGCAGGCTGACGGTAGCGTCGTCGCCCGGGCTGGTGAGGATGGGGGCATTGGGCGGCGTATTGTCGACCGTCAGTTGGCGTTCGCTGTAGGGGCTGACGCTGGTCGTATTTTCGGCCCGGACGCGCCAGCTGTAGTCGCCTTCGGTCAGGGTCGCCGTGAGCGAGGTATTCTCGGTCAGCTCGTTGACCTGGATGTTGTTGAGGTCCGAAAAATCGGGGCTGGCGATTTGGAAGGTGTAGGTTTCCGCATTGCTGACCGCGTCCCAGCGGAAGGTCAGTTGGCTATCGGGGGTGGCGGCATCGGCGGCGGGGCTGGTGAGGAAGACAATTTTATTGGCCAGGTTGCTGGTCGAATCGTTGTTGACGAAGAGGGTCCGAATTTCCGCCTTGCTCTCAAAGCCCTCGTTGACGCCCTGGATGGTCCACTGGTAAGCACCACTGGTGAGGGAGGTATCAAAAGTGGTAGTGCTGACGGAGGCTTCAAGCACGCGCCGTTCGATGTTGTCAAAGGAGGGGCTGACCAGGGGCAGCAGGTAGGTATCCGCCCCATCCAATTCCTCCCACCAGAAGTTTTGTACCGACTGGGTATTCTGCGCGCTGTCCAACGGCGTAATTACGGTAACCGCTTCTTCACTGAGGTCCACTTCGAGTACATCGCTACAAGCCCACTGGCCCAAGAAGGCCAACAAAAGCGCCAGGGCGCCGAGGTATTTTTTCATAGTCAATTGTCTTATGCGGCCAGATTCCGCAGTACGATACTCAGCCTGAGGTACGTCTTTTTGCTGATCCGGTCCTTTTGGGTGTAAAACTTTAACGAACCGACACTACCCAAACGCTCCCTTTGCTCCAACAGGTGTACCAGGCGCACCATATCTTTGTACCCCCCCTGTACCTCCAGGGTGTTGGTAATGATCGGATAGCCGTTTTCCACGACCCGGTCCGAACTGGGGAAGGTGGTAATCAACAACTCGTGCTCCCGACAAAAACGCGTCACCTCCACCAGCAAATTCTCCTGATCGTAGACCTTGAGGCCATTTTGCTGCAGGGCCGCCACCTGGGCCTCCAAACGCGCGATTTCTCCCGGCGCACTGGCCGCCCGAGCGATCGCCGCCCGATTGACGCGGTAGGTGCGGTATAGCCCCAGGGTCTGCCGAATGCTCACCAAGTAGATGAGTAGGAGGGCAAAGACCCCCACGCCCAATAAAAAGAGATTGCGCTGGCGATAAGTGGGGAGAAAAGAAAGGAATTGCAAGGCTCGATATTTTTTGGTCAAAGCTTAAAGATACGCATTTTTTATCCGCGCCGCTACTGCCCAGCCGCCGAAGCCGCCGCGCGCAAGACCCGCGCCACTTCCAGGGGCCGATCCGTCGCCAACACGTCGGCACCCCGCTGGTAATACTCGAGGTAGAGCCCCTCTTTTTTACGCGCCACCACCCGTTTGTCCAGGTTGCCGAGCGTACCCAGCGTCGCCCGGATACCCAGTCCGTGTAGCGCTCGGTAGTGCTGGGGCTCCCGCTCCGCCACCCCCACGAAGGCCATCACGTTCCCCGAGGGAATCCCCGAATCGCGCAGCCGCTGCAAATCCTCCGCGTGACGACCCGATACCGAGATGACCAATTCGGGATCGAGTCGGTGGACGGTCTGGGCGTCGCGGTAGTTGTAGGTAATGATGATGGCGTGGGCCTGGGCATCGAGCTGCTGTACCTTTTGGATCACCAAATCGAGCGGTACCCCCTTGACGTCGAGGGTAAAAATCACCTTACCACGCCCCCAGTTTAGGACTTCCGTCAGGGTGGGAATGCGGTGATCGGTGACCGCCCCCCGCTCGTCGACCAGACGGAAGGCGTCCAGTTCGCGGTAGCGGTAGCGCGCCAGGGGCCCCTTACCCGTGGAGGTACGGTCGAGGGTTTTGTAGTGAAGCAGGACGAGGACACTGTCCTTGGTCATCGCCACGTCGCATTCGATGAGGAGCGGGCCGTACTGAATGGCATTTTCAAAGGCGGCGATGCTGTTTTCGGGATAGCCGGGATAGGGTCCCCCCCGGTGCGCACTGATCAGGACCGGTGCCGCGGGCGACCAGCGGAGAAAATCGCGCTGGTCGGCGGGCGTTGCGAAGTCAAAGCTGCCCGGCGCTACGGGTACGATTTGGGTCTTGGTGGTGGCGCTCGTGGATTCGCTGCGGCAGGCGGGCAGCAGGAAGGGAAGGAGTAGTAAAAGGAAATATTTTCCGTAAATACGGGGCTGGGCCAAAAATTCACTCATGGCCTCAAGATAGGGAAAATGAGTGGTCCGGCCTCACCAGGGTTTGGTAAAATCCGGGGGCTTCGCCGGGCGTTCCCGGTAGTAAGTATCCGCATCGCTGGGGTGGAGGGGCATCTGCTCCGTCTTTTGGAACCAGGAACGGAGCCGCGCCAGGGGTAGGAGAATGAGAAAAAAAATAATGCCCAAAAGGATTCGGGTATTGATCCAGGCCAAGCCCCGCGCCAGGTACATCCAGGCCCGGTGGAGGTAGTAGACGGGTAGGTACCACACTAGGGTCAGCGCCAGGAGCCCGATGGCGCCGTAGAACAGGGCGATTTCGTCCCAGTAGGCAAAGGCCAATAAGAGGGCCAGGCCGAGGACGAGGACGGTCGAGTAGACCTCCCGCTTTTCGCGATCGCTGCGGGTGGGAGCCATCAGAACAGGGAATAGATAAAGGGCGACAGGGCCGAACCGCTGCTGAAAAAGAGCAGGGCCCCAATCAAAATCAGGGTGAGGATGACGGGCGCCAACCACCATTTTTTACGCACTTTCAAGAATTGCCACAAATCATTTAAAAATTCCATGTGCCTATTTTTGACGGACCAGAAAATCGCCGAGTACCAAGCAGTCCATTCCCGTCCGGAGGAAACACGCGATGGCATCATCGGGTGTACAGACGATGGGTTCGTCGCGACCGTTAAAGCTGGTATTGATCAAAAGGCCACAACCCGTCTGCTGTTTAAAGGTATGAATTAATCGCCAAAGCCGAAAATTGCGCGCCCGCTCCACGGTTTGAATCCGGGCGCTAAAATCGACGTGGGTCACGGCGGGAATCCGCGATTTGACGAAGGCCAATTTTTGGCGGATGGGCCAGTCCGGATAATCCTCCGGTACGGGATGCCGCTGGGCGGGCTGTACCGCCGCCACCAGGTTCATGTAGGGCGAGGGGGCCGCCAGGTCGAAATACTCGGCCGCATCTTCGGCCAGCACCACGGGGGCAAAGGGGCGAAAGCTTTCCCGCTCCTTGATTTGGAGGTTGATGTGGTCCTGCATCCGTTCGGAACGGGGATCGCCCAGGATACTGCGGTTGCCCAGGGCCCGGGGGCCGTATTCCATCCGCCCCTGAAACCAACCGACGATACTCCCCGCCGCCAGCTCCCGCGCCACCCGCTCCGCCAATTCCTCAAAGTCGGCTACGTAGTCGGCCGTCAGCTGGTGCCGCCGCAGGGCCCGCCGAATCTCCCCCGCTTCGTAGGCCGGGCCGAGTAGGGCCCCCGACATGCTGTCGCGCTCCCCCACCCTACGCTCGGTGGCGCCAAAGTGCAAGTAGTGGGCCGCCAGGGCCGCGCCCAAAGCCCCCCCCGCATCTCCCGAGGCGGGCTGGACAAAAAGTTCGTCAAAATGCCCCGAAGCCAGCAGTTTTCCATTGGCCACGCAATTGAGGGCGACCCCACCGGCCAGACAGAGGCGCCGTTGGCCCGTCAGTTTTTGCAATTCGAGGGCCATGGCCAGGACGGCGTCCTCGGTAAAGCGCTGAACGGCCAGGGCCAGGTCAGCGTGGGCGTTTTGAAATTCCTGCTCCGGGGCGCGACGGGGCAGGTCAAACAACTGCGCCCACTGTTGGTCGCGGACCATCCGATCACCCGTAGCGTACTGGAAGTAGTCCTGATCGAGGCGGAGGGAGCCGTCGGCCTTGAGGTCGACCAGGCGGTCGCGGAGGAGGCGGGAGTAGCGCTGGAAGTTGGCGCTGCGATCGTTGCCGTAGGAGGCGAGCCCCATCAGTTTGTACTCACCCGAATTGACCTTAAAGCCGAGGAAGTAGGTAAAGGCGCTGTAGAGCAGCCCGAGGGAGTGGGGAAAGTGCAGCTCGCGGAGCAACTCCAGCTGAGTACCGTGGCCGTGGCCCAGGGTGGTGGTGGCCCACTCGCCGACCCCATCCACGGTGAGCACGGCGGCATCTGGGAAGGGGGACGGATAAAATGCACTGGCGGCGTGTGACCAGTGGTGTTCGCTAAAGAGGAGGGGCAATTGTTGGGGATCGCAGGGGGCGACTTCGGCCAGGGCTTTGCGGAGGACGTTTTTGAGGAGGACCTGTTCGCGGACCCAACGGGGCATCGAGCGGACGAAGGCCCCAAAGCCCCGGGGGGCAAAGGCGTAAAAGGTTTCGAGGAGGCGTTCGAATTTGAGGAAGGGCTTGTCGTAAAAGACGATCGCGTCGAGTTGGTCGAGGCGGAGGCCGGCCTCGGCGAGGCAGTAACGGATGGCTTGGGTGGGAAAACGGGGATCGTGTTTTTGGCGGCTAAAGCGTTCTTCCTGAACGGCCGCCACGATGTGCCCGTCGCGGAGCAAAGCCGCCGCAGCATCGTGATAGTAGGCCGATATTCCCAAAATGGCATTCCCCATAGGTGCATTGAAAAGAGCCCGATAATAGGAGATTTTTGGCCAAAGAAAAAATTTTCGTGGTGGATTTTTGCTATCTTCATTTGCGGATATGTTAAGGAAAATTGGATTCGGCTTGGGCTACCTCCTATTTCTGGGGGTTTCCGTGTTGCTGCTTTTGGAGATCAGCTACCGCGGCTACTGGTTCGACTTTTACCGGGGCAACTTGACCGGCCTCAATCCCAGCGGCATTTTGACCGACCCCTCCCGCGAAAGCATCCTCGTGGTCGGCGACTCCTTTACCGCCGATCCACGTGGCTACGTCGAACACCTCCGCCAGACCTTTCCCGACCAACGCGTCATCAACGCCGGCGTCCCCGGCACCTGTACCCGCCAGCACCAACTGCTCTTCCCCCGACGCCTCCGGGAATTCGCACCACGTCTGGTCAATTAACAGCTCTTCGTCCGCAACGACCTGCTCAACTGGCGCCCCCCGGCAGACAGCCCCCACATCTCCACGATCCGCAGGGTGTACTGGTGGCTGTCCGACCGCCTCTGGGTGCTGGGCTACCTCAACGCCAAACTGCCCCAATTGCGACAGGCCATTTACCAGGACCTCCCCATCGACCTCGACCCCAAGCTGGAGCGTGCGTACGCTCCCCAGTTGTACAGCGAGCGCAGCAAAATGCAATTCCGCGCCGAAGCTGGCCTGGTCGACGATAGCGTGTGCCTGCGGGGTCGCCGGCGGCAGGATATGGAAAATATGACGAAAAAAATACGCAGCATGCTCGCCACCGTGCCCGATTCCTGTCCGATATTGGTACTGGTGATGCCCCACTGCATGCAATTGGGCGCGCCACACCTTGAGCGCATGCGGGCCATCGGGGCCAGCATTGCCGACCCGGCCATCCTCACCGCGCTGGATTATCCCTTTTTAAGCTACCTCCAGGAGGAGCTCGCCACGGACCAAATCCGCATCCTGAGCCCCCTGGCCAAACTCAAAGCAGCCCAGCAAGCGCAGCCGGTATACTACGAAAACGATCCCCACCTCAATCCCTTCGGGCAGCAGGTAGTCGGCCAAATGTTGGTCCCCTACTGCTCCCCTCAAACGCCCTTTTGAAACACAAAGACATGAAGCGGAAAAAAATCGTACTCTACAATCCCAAGGCGGTATTCTACGACATGCCCCTAGCCCTACTGGCCATCGGCTCGGTACTCGACCCCCAGCACTACGAGGTGGTCATCATCGACGGGCGCATCGAAGAGCGGCCCCTCCAGCTGGTACTCGACCACGCCGCCGACGCCCTCTGTCTGGGCATCACCTCGCTGACCGGCAATCCGCTGCGCGATGCCCTACACGTAACCCAGGCCACCCGAGCGCGTTATCCCCAACTGCCCATCGTGTGGGGAGGCTGGCACACCTCGCTCTTTCCCGAGCAGACGCTGCGCGACGAGGCCGCCATCGACGTCAGCGTACAGGGCCAGGGCGAATCGACCTTTCGCGAATTGGTGGCCTGCTTCGAAAGTGGGGCCGACCTGGCCAATGTGGCCGGTATTTGTTACCGCGACGCCAGCGGGGAGATCGTCAAAAATCCGGGACGGCCGCTGGAGGACATGAACTTTTTTCCGCGGGTCGATTACGAATTGATCGACGTGGAGCCGTACTTTAAGAAGAAGAAAAAGCGGCAGTTTGACTACATCTCTTCCACGGGTTGCCGCTTTCGCTGTACTTTCTGCGCGGATCCCTTTGTCTTTAGCCGCAAGTGGTCGGCGGTGGCGCCGGATCGGATGGGCGAAGAGCTGGCCTACTGGCAGCAGCGCTACGGCTTTACCGACATCAATTTTCAGGACGAGACCTTTTTTACCAAACGCCAGCGGGTTTCCCAAATCGCCGAGGAGTTTTTGCGGCGGGGGGTACGGACCAGCTGGGCGGGGACGATGCGGGCCGATCAGGGCTCGCGGATGACGGAGGAGGATTTTGACCTGGTGCGAAAAGCGGGGCTGCGGCGGGTGCTGGTGGGGGTGGAATCGGGCTCGCAGGAGATGATGGACTGGCTGGTGAAGGACATCAAGATCGAGCAGGTGTACGAGACGGCGCGGCGTTGTGCGGCGCGGGACATCCACGTCATCTTTCCCTTTATCGTGGGTTTTCCCAAGGAGTCGGACAACAGCGTACTGGAAACCCTAAAGGTGGCGCGCGAGCTGAACGGCATGCACCCCGGATTTACGACCCCCATTTTTTACTTCAAACCCTACCCGGGTTCCAAAATCACGCAGGACGTGGTGGCCGAGGGCTACCAGTTGCCCAAGAGTATCGAGGAATGGGCGGATTTTGACTACGTCGGCTCGTCGGGGCCCTGGGTGAGTGAGGAGAAGTACCGGCTGATCGAACGCTTTAAGTTTTACAACAAATTGGCGGGCATGCGGCGGCGACTCCCCATCCTGCCCTTACAGTGGTTGGCAAAATTGCGCTGCCGACGGCGTTTTTTCAATTTCCCCGTCGAAAAAGTAGTGGCCGAGTTTTTGCTCCCCCAACAGCAGTTGTCCTAGGGGAAACGCTTAATGTACAGTTCATTTAAGTCCACTACATTTGTACCGTCTCGACTAAAAGTAATGCAATGGTTTTTTTCAAGATCTTAGGCTTCGTCCTACTCGGAATTTTGGGACTGATCGTATTTTTCTTATTATTCGTACTGCTGGGGACCCTCATCCCCGTCAACCGCAAGTCCCGGCAATCCAATAATGGAGTAGCCGTCTACCTAAAATCCGACGGCATCCACGCCGATTTTATCCTTCCCACCATCAATCACCTTTACGACTGGAGTAAAATCATCACCTCCGGCGATTACCAGACGCCGCTCTCGCAGCAATCCTTCCTGGGGATTGGCTGGGGCGATCGCGGCTTTTACCTCGACATTCCGACCTGGGGCGATCTGACCCCCAAAATCGTCTGTAAGGCCCTCTGTATTCCCAGCCCGACCGTGGTCCACGTCATTTCCTACGCCCAGCCACCGAACAGCTTTAAGTACTTCCGCAAGCTCATCCTGAGCGAAGCCCAGTACCTGGCCCTGTGCGAGTACATCCAGAGTTACTTTCGCACCGACGAGGGCGCGCGGGTACAATTGGTCCCCGACGTTGGCTATACACCCGACGACAATTTTTACCTCGCTGAGCGGCCCTATCACGTTTTTCACACTTGTAATTATTGGGTCAATCGCGGTTTGAAGCGCATCGGTATTCGCACCTCGCTATGGTCTCCTTCACCGCACGGGATTTTCCTCCACCTCAAGAAATTCTAGGCGGTAAATCAGCTGCCGTTCGCCCCAGCGCCGGTGCGTCACGCAAAGCCGCAACACGATCAACTCGGCAGCGGCGAGTTCGTCGATGGTGTGGAGCGCGCAGTCGTCGGTGAGGATCATGTAGACCTCGGCCGTGGGGCTACAATAGGACTGCAGCTGGGCAAAAAGCCGGCGAAAATATTCAAAATCGGGACCGCAAAAGAAGGCGCGTTCGCGATCGTCGTGGGCTTCGCCGGGATAAAAGGGGGGATTGATGAGGATGTAGTCGAAGCGCTCGGGGGGGATACTATCGAAAAGGTCGGATTCGTAGAGCGTCAACGACAGTTGGTTGTGCCGGGCGCTTTCCGCCATGGAGCGCAGGGCGGCGGGGTTGATGTCGGAAGCGCTGGTGAGGGCACCCGCCCGGCTGGTCCACAGGGCGATCAGGCCACTGCCCGCTCCCAATTCCAGTACGCGTTTTCCCGAGAGCTCCAGGCCCCGTACGAAGCCCAGCAGTTGCTTGGTCGTCCAGAGCAGGCCCGGATGAAACACCGTGGGGTATACGCAGACGGCTAGGCCATCGTAGTGGTACCAGCGTTTCTTTTGCAGGTACCAGCGGTAGCCCTTCCAGAGCAGGGGTTGGATCCATTGGCGCAGTCGTCCCCTCATCGTCAGAAACCCTCGATTTCGGGCTGGCGGTAACGCAGCCAAAATTTTTGGAGTACTTTGAGTTCGTAGGGGTAGCGAAACCAATTGCGGCGGTAGCGCAGGGTGGACAGCGAGCGCATGACGCGGCGTTGGAAGTGGGTCAGCTTGACGTCGGAGGCGGTAGGATAGTAGGCATTGAGGACGGTTTCAAAATTTTTGATCTTGTCGACCATCTCGGGGCGGAGCCAGGGCGTGAGGGGATTTTTGCGCAGGTCAAAGGCTTGCCAATCGGGGCGGAGCCAGTCTTCCAGATGCGCCGGGAACTGGAAACCCGCCGCGGTGATTCGCTGGTACAGCTCGGATCCCTCGGTCGGTACGGGGCTGTACACGTAGATGATGATCTCGGTTTGGGGGTTGGCGTCCTTGACGATTTTGATGAATTCGATGTCGGCATCGATCTGTTCCATCACCTCCTCGGGACTATCGGCGGGCATGCCCAGTACGAAGGAGTATTCGGGGATGATGTCGAACTCTTTCATCCGGGCGGCAAAACGGACGATCTGCTCGGCGGTCTGTCGCCCCCCCTTGTCCATTTGTTGGAGGATTTTATCGCTGCCGCTTTCGGCGCCAAAGAAGATCATTCGGCAGCCCGCATCCCGCATCCGGCGGAGGCTATCGTCTTTGTAGCGGTCGATGGTATCGATCCGGCCTTCGCCCCACCAGCTCATGTTTTCGCCCATCATCATTTCCGAAAATTGGACCACCCGTTTTTCGGAGACGAAGAAGTTGTTGTCGTGAAATTCTATGGAATCGGCGCCGTACTGTTCCTTGATCTTGACGACATCGCGGTAGATGTTTTCGGCTCCTTTGCCTTTCCAGCGGGCCTCGTAGATCGGCACGACGGCACAGAAGGAGCATTTGAAGGGGCAGCCGACGCTGGAGTGATAAGCCAGGGTCCGGCGGCCGAGGAAGGTACGGGCCAGGTAGTTTTGGAGGGGGTAAAATTCGTCGAGGTAATCGTAGGGCAGCTCGGGCAGGGCGTCCTGATCGAGCAGTTGCTCCTTGGTGGTTTTGATGATTTCGCCGTCCGCATTCCGATAGATGAGGTTGGGGATAAATTCGTAAGGGGCACCGGCATCCAGGGCCGCCAGTAGGGCGGGAAAGGTGCGATCACCGGGGCCATTGACGATAAAGTCGATGTAGGGCGCTTCGATGACGACGCGAAACTGGTTGGAGGGGAAATAGCCGCCCCAAATATTGACCAGCTCGGGATACTGCTCCTTCGCCCGGCGGGCGATGGGAATGGCCTGCTGGAGCTGGGGGCCGGGCATCACCGTCATCCCCAGGTAGCGGTATTCGCCGGTTTGGAGGTAACGCTGGATGGTTGCCCAGGGATCGGTCTCCATGTTCCCATCCACAAACACGTATTCGTAGCGCCCCTCCACGGAAGCTCCCACTTGCAGGATGCTATTGGGCACCCGGTGCTTGGAGCTGGCGCTCCGGGGATTGAACAAGATGACTTTATTGGCGGCGGGACTCAGTTTCAAAACCACTCTTTTAGGTACGAGGCTATGGATTTAAAGAATATCGAAAATAAGACAAAATATCCAAATCCGTGGTTAAAGTTCGATTAATTTCCTCGCGTTGGTCGGCGCTGAGGCGAGCGATTTTGGCGGCGTTGAGGTTGGTGAGGGGCAGATTTTGCCGGTGGTAGTTGTGGGCTCGGAAGCGCCGATCGGTCCGCAGGTGTTGGAGGGGGGGTAAAAAATCGAGCAGGGCGCGAACGCTGGCGGTCGTCTGGTCGACCAGGGCTTCGTAGGGCAGCAGCAGGCAGCGGGGCAATTGCTCCAGGTTGCGTTTTTGGTGGCGGAGGCTGGCGAGGCAAAAGCGGGCAGCAGCCGTGGGGCTGAGTCCGTCGCGGCGGATCAGGCTTTCGCAGTGGGCCAGGGGCTGGCGGACCATCACCACAAAGTAGGCCGGATAGAAATGAGGGGCCAGTTGGGGGGCGTGGACAAAGTTGGAGGGGCTTTTTTCCAGTTAAACGGGGAGATCGTGCTGCCAGTAGCCTTCCCACTCCCGGCGGATGCGGGGCCAGGGCAGTTCATAGTCGGCATCCCAGAGGCGGCGGTAATCAAAATGGCGCCGGACTTGGGGCAGGCCCAGGCCCTCGCGGGTGCCCCAGACGTTATTGGGGCTGACCCCGGGGGAGGTGCTGAGGATTTCTTGCATCAGCGTAGAGCCGCCGTAGGTGGGGCAAAGCACGAAGAGGAAGTAACGCTCGGCCGCGGGTGGGCGGGTCCAGTTGCGCCACTGGCTCCGCCAGCGCAGCCAGCGACAACGGGCGTCGTAGCGCGCGAGACGCAGGCGATCGCGAATCATGACGGCGGGTAGTAGGGGTTTGAAAAATTATCCATAAATTCCGTTTTTTCCAATGCTTCCCAGCGGATCAAAACCTCATACCATGGCGGGTAGCCCCCCAGTACCTCCTCCCCCACACCTCTGCTTCGTGGCGCACGAGTACGCGGCTCATTTCTCCGAACCGGAGGAACTCCTACGGGCCTACCACAGCCTCACCGACTGGTGCGAGGCGCTCGCGGCCCAAGGCTGCCGGGGCAGTGCCGTGGTCCGTGTTGGACGCGATGCCCAATTGACCCGAGGGGGGAGCGACTACCACTTTGTCCAGGATCGGCACCCACCGCGACTGCGCTTTT
>CALCCH010000409.1 GCA_937899855.1 uncultured Saprospirales bacterium
CGGGGTCAAACTGGTGTTCGTCGCGCAGCTCGATCAAGCCTTCGAGCGTCGCCTGGGAATGGATTTCGGCATTGTATTTTTTGATGATGGTGGCGGTCACCCGTTCGAGGTCTTCCTGCGACCAGTCGATGTCAAAATCACCGGCGATGCTGTCCATAAAACCCTTGTTGCCTTCGAACACTTCTTCGGGGCCGGTGATGCCGCGCAGGGCGAGGAAGGCGGAGTAGTTGGAGGTCCAGCCGGTGGAGGGAAAGGCAAGGCCCTTCCAGTTGGAGAGGTTTCCCGTGCGGGTGACGCGCAGGGCGTTGTAAGCCGTGGCGGCAATGGCGATGGCATTGGCGGTTTGGTCGGGGTGGAGGCCCAGGGCGTAGGCGGTACCCGCGGCGCAGCCGTAGGCACCCTGTACGGTATGGTCAAAACCCTTGTGGCGGACCGGCGCCACGTCGCTCAGGCGGCAGTGCACTTGGTAGGCGATGCCCAGTGCCGTCAGGAAAGTCTTTCCGTCAATGTCGTTGTACTCCCCGGCGGCAAGGATGGAGCCGATGTTGTCGGAGGGATGACAGGTTTCTCCCTTGGCGAGGTAGCTGTCGTTGTAATCCAGGTAGCGCACCAGGGCGGAGTTGTAAAAGGCGGCCCGGTCGGGTGCCGTCTTGCTTCCTCCGATCAGGGCACTGTGGGGCGTCCCCCCAAAGTCGTCGATCTGGTTTTTGATCCGGCGGATGGGGGCTCCTTCCTGGGCGCCGATGGCGCAACCGAGCGAATCGAGCAAGCGAATTTTGAGTTCGCGCACGGCCGGCTCCGAAAGGTCAGAAAACGATCTGCTGGAGGTAAAAGCAGCTAATTTTTGTACTTCGGTCATAAGGCTAATTTTTGGTGAAGCAATGCCACAAAATTAGCGGGGATCGAACGGAAAAGTAATCGCCCCTTGCGATTAGCACAATAGCTTTTGGCGATTGAACCCCACCGCACCGGGTGGGGCTGTAGGGAATACCGGCCCTCAGTGGAGCAGTGCCTCCTGGGGAACGATTCCCTGAATTTCTTCGATCAAACGTTTGATGATCCGGGTTTTTTCAAAACCCCGCGAAGCGATGAGGCTCACCTCCAAAGTGGGTTGGATATCGGCAAAGCGGTAGATGTGCTGTTGTTGCTCCTCCGGGAAATAGCGCCGGGCCAACTGGGGCAGTAGCATGGAGCCGCCGTTGTGTTGGATGATGTGCTTGAGGGTTTCCAAGTTTCCCTTGAGGTATTCGATGTGCCGCCCCTTTTTCCCCTTTACCTGATCAAAAATTTCCCGTACCTGTCGCTGCAAAATGACTTGCAGGTCTTTGTGAATCAGTACATCGTCAAAATCTACCTCGCTGCTGTTGATCTCGTTTTGGACCGCCTGCGGCAGGGCTACGGTGGAATAGAGCAGTACTTCCTCCAAGTACAACTTGTGTTCGTAGTAATCGTGGGTGAGGGAGGGGGAAATCATCACGGCGGCATCGATGGATTCTTCGATCAGCAAATCCTCAATCCGCCGGTCACTCAGTTCGAGGACCTGGAGTTCTAAATCGGGGTACTTGCGCATCAGTCGGTGGATAAATAGCGGACTGAGATAGGGGGCCAAAATCTCGGTGATGGCCAGGGTCAAATTACCCGCTACCTCGTTGTTCTTGCGTTTGGCGATTTGGACAAACTCGTTTTGGAGCGCGAGAATTTCCCGGGCCTTGCGCAGCAGATCGATGCCCTTGAGGGTGGGCACAACCGGATTGCGGGTACGGTCGAAAATGATGATTTGGTATTCTTGCTCCAGCCGTTGGATTTCCTTACTCAGCGTCGATTGGGCCACGTCACAGGCGATGGCCGCCCGGTTGAAGTTTTGAAATTTCTCAACGGCGAGGATGTAGTGTAACTGCTGAAAATTCATACGTACATTTCCTGGATTTGGTGCTGCTTTACGTAATCGATGGCCGCTCGGTACGCCGCCCGGACAAAGGTAAAGCTCAAATCCCCATAATTAAAACCGCGGGGGTAAATGGTGGAAAAATGTCGGAAGCCATGCCAGCGTACCCGGTCCTCCCCCAAGTCGATCCGGCAAGCCAAACTGTAGTCGCCAGGGACCCCGGAGAACATGTAGTCGAACAGGGTGAGGCGGTCGTTGTCGTACCAGTATTCCGGGACCGTCTCCTTAAAAAAGTGATCGTAGAGGTGAAAGGCAATGAAGGGCGATACTCCCTCGTAAGCCCCGTTGATAAAACCCAGATTGACGGCGGCCAATTGCCGAGCCTCGATCCGGGAGATGATGGCGCGAAGGTCAGTACCATTAATGTAGATATTGGTGGTCCATTGATCGCCCACCGTGGAGGGGGCGCAATCGAAACGGATGGTATCCATAGCAGCGACTTGGTTTGATTGAATGAGAGCCGTTTTGTGGGGTATTGTTCGACAAATATAAGCCTATTTAGACAAATTCCAAATAAGAACAATGGGTCGCTACCCCCACCGGGGTCTTTTGACTCCACTGTGATAAAACCAGCTGCCAGGACGCTAGTTGGCTACAGGCGGACTTTGAGGTGTTCGCCGAGTTGTAGGAAGGCGTCCTTCCAATTCTGGCTACTGAAGACCCACTTCCCGTTTTTGCGTTCTTGCATGATGGAGAAGTAGAGGTTTTGGCTCTTCCAAATTTCGGGGCGGACCCGCAGCTCCTGAAGGATCTCCAGGATGCTGTTGAGGGTATTGAGGTGATCGAGCGGCACCTCGGCCCCGGCCAGCAGTCGGATTTCGTAAAAGATGCGTTCCCCCGCCGCCAACTGAAAAGCCGCCTCGTCTTCGAGTTCGACCTGCCACTTGCGCAACTCACGGGCCCAGTGACGCAATTGGCGGATATTGAGGTGTTCCTCTTCAAAAAACTGGTGCAACTTTCGATTGATGACGTGGCGCGTCGCTTCGAGGTAGGTCTTGGGCACCGGAATTTCACTTTGCAGCATTCCGGTCATTAGCTGATAGTTATCATTGTAAATTTTTTCAAAATTGTATTCCGCCAAACGCAAATTTTGCTCGGTAATTTCCAGCAGGATCTTGCGTTTTTCGTCCCGGAACAAATGCCAGATCGTATAGCGCTTGGGGCCAAAGTACGCTTGCATCTGCGAAATCACTTGCCCCAGGTCCGTGCTGCGGAAGGTCGTCGACAAGCGTTCGCACATCTCCTCGTAGCGCTGCCGGTCCATCCCGATCGAAATATTGCCGATGATGTTCTGCTGCCCCAGGTAGAGCACGGCAAAGGTGAATTTCTTTTCCGACCAGGTGATGCTCGATTTGATGGTACTTCGTCCGAAGACCAGCTTCTGCTGGCCCGCCTCCAGCTTTTCGAACTGCTCGCTGGTCGCCAGGTAATTGAACAGGGACAGCTGTTTTGGATTTTGGGAAAAGAGGGAAGCCGCGGCGTAGTGCATGCCGGCGCGTTCGAGGTCGAGCTGGCTGGGGATGACGTTCTTTTCGTAGCTCACCGCACCGTGGGCGTAGGCGTTGCTCGGCGCGGCGCGGAGGCGATCGATAAAGGCCTCGTGCAATTCGGCCCCCGATACCTGCTGCGCGTAGGCAATCGCGCGGAGGGCGTATTGCAAAATTTGGTCGGTTTCGATACCCGAAATTTCGTCAAAAAACCATCCACAGCTGGTAAACATCAACTGGGCATTCCGTTGCATCTCCATGATGCGCAGCACGAGAATTTGGTCCTCGTAGCTCAGTGTCTTGCGCGCGTGTCGCTCCAAAAAGTTCAGCGCAGATTTTTCCCCGCGATCGAGGATAACTTCGATGTAATCGTCGCGGGCGGCCCAGGGATCTTTGAGCAGTCGGCCGGCCTCCCGCTCGTAGATGGGAATCAGCTCGTCGCGCAGCCAATCGAGTATTTGGCGCAGCGGCTCGCGCCAGGCTTGGGTCCAGCCGCCATTCCCTCCCGTATTGCACCCACAGTTGGACCGCCAGCGCTCTACGCCGTGGACACAGCTCCATGAACTTTCTTCGTGGATTTGTATTTCATACTCGGGTGGAAAGCGCTCTAGGTACTCCGCATAATTGGTGACGGTAGCGAGTCCATTTTCCTCGATATAGTTGAGGCAATCGGCCAGGGCCATTTCCCCGTGGCGGTGATGGTGCCCGTAGCTTTCCCCGTCCGTAGCGATGTGCGCCAATTGTGGCGTATCGTTGTGGTCAAAGCAGTCGATCAAACGTTTGGCAAAGGCCTTACCGTAGTTCAACAATCCCTTAAAAGCGACCTCCTGAGCCACCTGCCCATCGTAAAAAAACAAGACGATGGATTGGCCGGAGGGCAGGGCGTAGTGATAGGGCCGCCGGGGATCCACGCTATTGTCGTGGGGCAAATCTTGCCACGACGTATCGCCCATCCGACGGAAAGCACGAGCCTGGCGAGGCGCCAAAATGGTATATACGATGCCCTCGTCGGCCAGAATTTCCAGCGTTTCGGTATCCACCGCCGTTTCCGCCAGCCAAATACCTTCGGGGCGCCGACCAAAGCGGGATTCAAAATCGCGGATGCCCCAGCGCGTTTGGGTAAGCTTATCGCGTCGGTTGGCCAGGGGCATGATGAGGTGGTTATACACCTGGGCCAAAGCCGAACCGTGTCCCGAATAACGCTCCTGGCTCAACTGATCGGCCCGTTGGATGGCAGCGTAGGTGCTGGGATCTTCGCTGGCCAGCCAGGAAAGCAAGGTGGGGCCAAAATTGAAGCTGATCCGAGCGTAATTGTTGACAATCTTGCGGATGGTGCCCTCATCATCAAGAATGCGGGCCGCCGTATTGGGGGCGTAGCATTCAAAATTAATGCGCTCGTTCCAGTCGTGAAAGGGGCGGGCCGAATCCTGTAATTCTACCGTCTCTAGCCAAGCATTCTCGCGGGGCGGTTGGTAAAAGTGCCCGTGGATACAGATGTACTTGTTATTGCTATTCATATTGCGGGGATTGTGTGGAGGAACGCGTAATTCGTGTATAATTTACACAAAGATAGTACAAAATACAAATTTGGCGGCCCGAACAAAATGTTTTGCGTCCAATCGCGGACCATTAATCGCGGACGACATGTGCGTAGAAATTCCTATTTTCACCGGATAAAAATAATCAACAGCATGAAAAATGGCTTCTGGCTACTATTGTGGATGAGCATTGGGCTCTTGGGCAATGCGACGCTGAGTGCGCAAGCCCCGGAGAAACCCAATTCGGCGGAGCTTTACCAAAGCATCAAACAACTCAACGTCCTCGGCTCGGTACTCTACGTAGCGGCCCACCCCGACGACGAAAATACGCGGCTGATTGCCTACCTCTCCAATCACCTCAATCTGCACACGACTTATCTTTCCCTCACCCGGGGAGACGGGGGGCAGAACCTGATCGGTTCGGAAATTCGCGAACTACTGGGGGTCATCCGTACCCAGGAATTACTCGCCGCTCGTCGCATCGATGGTGGTCATCAGTACTTTAGCCGGGCCAACGATTTTGGATTTTCCAAAAACCCCACGGAAACCCGTCAGAATTGGAACGAAAAGGAGGTGCTCTCCGACGTCGTTTGGGCCATCCGCAAATTCCAACCCGACATTATCATCAACCGCTTCGACCACCAGTCGGCGGGGCGGACTCACGGGCACCACACCGCCAGTGCCGAACTTTCCTACGAAGCCTTCGACCTGGCTGGCAAAGCGGACATTTTTCCCGAACAACTGGAATTTGCTCCGGTTTGGCAACCACGGCGACTGTTCTTCAATACCTCCTGGTGGTTTTATGGTAGTCGCGAAAATTTTGCCAAAGCCGACAAGTCCCGAATGGTGGGGGTAGATGTGGGGGTCTATAATCCCCTGATTGGACAGTCGAATACCGAAATTGCGGCGGCCAGCCGTAGCCAGCACCGCTGCCAGGGAATGGGCAATACGGGTTCGCGCGGACGTCATTTGGAATACCTGGAGCTGCTCAAAGGCGACCTTCCCGGAGATAAAGAAAACCTCTTTGACGGCATCAATACGACCTGGACCCGACTGGAAGGTGGGGCCCCCATTGGCGACATCCTGGCCAAGGTAGAAGCCGATTTTGATTTTGACGATCCCGGTGCCAGTGTACCCGGTTTGGTGGCGGCCTACCGGCTGGTTCGCGAATTGCCCCAGAGCTACTGGAAGGAGGTCAAATTGGCGGAATTGGAAACGGTCATTCAGGGCTGTCTGGGGCTTTACCTGGAAGCCAAGGCCGATAGCCCCTCCGCCACCTCCGGCGAGTCGGTAGAAATCGACGTGGAGGTCATCCAACGCCTGGGCCAGGCCATTCAGTGGCGGGGCTTGGAATTTCTCCCCTCGGGCGTAGATACGAGTTTTGCGCAGGATTTAGTTCGCAATGAGGCACAGATTTCTACCCGCTCCATCCGGCTGGCGACGGATATGAGCCACACCAGCCCCTACTGGTTGCGCCGGGAAGGTAGCCTGGGCATGTACGAGGTCTCGTCCCAGTTGATGCGCGGCCTGCCCGAGACACCGCGGGCCTTTCAGGTGGGCTTTAAGTTCCAAGTAGCGGATACCGAGTTGACCTGGTACCGACCGGTGATTTACAAAAAAACCGACCCCGTACTCGGTGAGGTTTACCAGCCCTTTGAGGTGACCCCACCGGTTTTTGTAGGGATTGAGGATAAGGTTTACGTCTTTGCCGACGATGCGGGGAAGGAGGTAGGAGTGGTGGTAAAAGCGGGTCAAGATGGGCTGGAGGGGAAGGTGAGCCTACGTCATCCCGAGTGGTG
>CALCCH010000410.1 GCA_937899855.1 uncultured Saprospirales bacterium
CATTGGCGGTAGGAGGCGAGAGGGGTGGGGGCTTTGATAATGGGGAAAATTGTTGGCCAATTCCTCCTTTTGCGCGGGGGAATGCTTAATTTTGGGTTCGGAGCATTTTTCGGCTCCCTTCCAAAAACGACGAGCTAAGGTATTGTCCTTTCCTCTTCATCACCCGGCCAGTCCGACAAGCTCAACCGGGTCACCCACACAAGCGTAGTTTAACCAGTTCGGAACCCCGCAGCACAACGCGGGCGGTCCGCCTCATTATCTATTCATTCAAACTCCGAAAGTGTTATGACCAAAAAAATTTCCCTAGTCCTTTTTGGCCTGCTCCTGGCTAGCTCCTGGCTGTCCGCCCAGCTGGTGAGCTCCGACCCCATTTTTCCCAAAGCTTCCGACCCGGTGACCCTCACTTTTGATGCGACCCAAGGTACCGGAGGCCTCGCCGCTTGCAATTGAGACAATTAAATCCAAACGGGCGATATCACCAACAACAGCAACGGCGGTTCCGACTGTAAAGACGTCCAAACCGATTGTGGTGTCGAAAACGATGCCTGGAAACTGACTCCGGTACCGGTCGAGCCCGATCGCTACACCTTTACCATCAGCCCCTCGATCAACGAATTTTATGACGTCCCCAACGGCGAGACCATCGAGGAACTGGCCTTCGTCTTCCGCAATGGCGACGGTAGCCTGGAAGGCAAAGATCAGGGAGGAACGGATATTTACTATCCCATTTTTCCCGCCAATCTGCCCTTTTCCTCCATCCTTTTCGAGCCTACTTCCCGGACCCTCATCAAGGAGTCGGGCGAGAGTATCGCGATAAAGTACGCCGTATCGGAGGCCGCCACGCTTACCCTCACCGATAATGGTACCCAACTGGCCCAAGTCACGGGCGACGTTCTCGAATACGAACTTAGCGTGGATACCCCTGGCCCCCACGATGTGGAAATCACGGCCGACAACGGATCGACGGTACTGCGGGAAAGCTTCTTCTACCTGGCCGATATCCAAGTCACCGAGGCCGCCCTGCCCAGTGGGGCCAAACCCGGTATCACCTACCTCAACAATGAAGAGAGTGTGGTGCTGGCCCTCTACGCACCGGGCAAAGACCACGTCTTCCTCCTCGGCGATTTTAACGACTGGACCCTCTCGCCCGATTTCCAATTGCAACGGACCAAGGATGGCAACGTCTGGTGGATCCAAATCGACAACCTGGTCGCGGGGGAAGAATACCGTTTTCAGTACCTGGTGGACGGCGAACTGCGGATTGCCGACCCCCTCAGCACCCTCATCCTCGACCCCAACAACGATCCCTTTATCCCCGCCGAGACCTATCCCGATCTGCCCGAGTATCCGGTCGACAAAACCAACGGTATGGTTACCTTGCTGACGCCCGGAGCACCCGAGTACCAGTGGATGGTCGACGACTTTGAGCGGCCCGAACCGGGAGAGCTGGTGATCTACGAATTGCTGGTCCGTGACTTTATCGAACGCCACGACTACCAAACCCTCATCGACACCCTCGACTACCTGACCCGCCTGGGCATCAACGCCATCGAGCTGCTCCCGGTCAACGAATTCGAGGGCAATATCAGCTGGGGCTACAATCCCTCTTTTCACAAGGCCCTGGACAAATACTACGGCACCATCAATGACTTTAAACGCTTCGTGGACATTTGTCACTCCAAGGGCCTGGCCGTGATCGTGGACGTGGTGTACAACCACGCCTTTGGGCGGAGTCCGCTGGTACAGCTGTACTTCGACGGGCGGCCCACCCCGGACAGTCCCTGGTTCAATCGCGACGCGACCCACCCCTTCAATGTGGGCTACGATTTCAACCACGAACGCCCGGCGACCCAGGCTTACGTCGAAGACGTGATGCGCTACTGGCTCCGCGAATTCCGTTTGGACGGCTTTCGCTTTGACCTGTCGAAGGGCTTTACCCAAACCCTCAACCCGAACAATGTGGGGGCTTGGGGACAGTACGACGCCTCGCGGATTGAAATCTTGAAAAACTACGTGGACATCGTCTGGGACGAGAGCCCGGGCGTATACGCCATCATGGAGCACTTTGCCGAAAATCGGGAAGAGACCGAGTTGATCGAATACGGCATGATGGTGTGGAACAATATCAACCACAACTACAGCGAAGCCGCAATGGGCTATACCGACAATAATCTGGAGGGCACTTCCTACACGAGCCGCAACTGGACGGAACCCGCGTTGGTGTCCTACATGGAGAGCCACGATGAAGAGCGTTTGATGTACCGCACCCTCGAATTTGGCAATGCCGATGGCGAGTACGACACCCGCTACGGACCGGTGGCGCTGACGCGGGTGGAGTTGGCCAGTGCTTTTTTCTACTCCATTCCCGGGGCCAAGATGCTCTGGCAGTTTGGCGAACTGGGCTACGACGTGCCGATCGACTTCAACGGTCGGACTGGCCCCAAGCCCATCCGTTGGGACTTTCTCAATTCGGTGTACCGCAAGCGGCTCTACGACGTGACGCGTTCGCTGATTGGCCTGCGCAACGATTACCCGGTTTTCCACACGGACGATTTTAACCTCAACGTTGGGGCCAGTGTCATGGGTAAGACCATCCACCTCAATTCGGACGACATGAACGTGACCGTAATCGGCAATTTCGACGTGGTGGAGCGCAGCGTCAGTCCGGCTTTCCAGCACACTGGGGAGTGGTACTCCTATTTTTCGGGCGAATCGCGGAACGTCACCGAGGTCAATGCGCCGATCAGCTTGAAGCCTGGCGAGTTTCACCTCTATACCGACGTGGAACTGCCGGAGGCGCCGACGGGTCGGATTTTGACGACTAACGTGGCTGAGGTCGAAGGTCGGGCTTTTGACTGGGAGGTGGTGCCCAATCCGACGGTGGCGACGGCGGCGGTTCAGTACGTGTTGCCGCGGGCGGCGGAGGTACAGTTTGATCTGTACGATGCGAGTGGTCGATTGGTGGAGCGTTTGTCGCGGGAGCGGCAGGTGGCGGGTTACCAGCGGGTGCTGCTGGAGCAGCCCTTGCGGCCGGGGATTTACTTCGTACGTTTGACGGTTGATGGGGGCGTGTCGACCCGGAAATTGGTGGTGATGGAATAATTTATGGAGGGGGTGGGGACGTAACGTCGAACCCTCACCCCCTCAAAAATGTTATTTGGAGGATTTTAATAACCTGAATCTCCATTAGCATGAAAAATATCCTACCCCGTTTAGTTGTACTCTCCCTTTGCCTCCTCGGGCCCCAGCTCCACTTTGCCCAATCCCTGCTCGACCTCCGGGTTGATTTGGTATACCTCGCCTCCGATTATTTGGAGGGCCGCGAAGCCGGTAAAATTGGGGAAGACCGAGCCGGTGAGTACCTGGCCCAGCGCTTTGCCGAAATCGGACTCCAGCCCCTGGGCGACGACGGCAGCTACGAGCAAAGTTTTGAATTTAACTACAATACCAATCCCCAGGCCAGCCCGGAAGAAACCCGGATGGCCGAAAACCTCATCGGTTACCTGGATCGCGGTGCCGCCACCACCCTGGTGATCGGGGCGCATTACGACCACATCGGGCGCGGTGCCTTTGGTTCGCGTACGCCCGGGGAATCCGCCATCCACAACGGGGCCGACGACAACGCCAGTGGGACCGCCGCCCTGCTCTACCTGGCCGAAAAGCTCGCCAAATCGGATCTGAAAGGGCACAATTTCCTCTTTATCGCCTTTTCGGCGGAGGAAATGGGGCTTTACGGCTCCAAGCATTTTGTTAAGTACCCCACCATCGACCTGACCAAAGTCACGGCCATGTTCAATATGGATATGGTGGGACGTCTGAAGGACCAATCGCTGATCATCAATGGGGCCGGTACCTCGCCGGTCTGGAAAAGCCTCTTCCCCCAGAATTAGAAACCCGCCCACCAGCAGAGCACGCCCCCAGGGAGGGTGGGAGCGTCGGATGCTACCACCAAAATACAGGGAGACAAACCC
>CALCCH010000411.1 GCA_937899855.1 uncultured Saprospirales bacterium
GACCGGCTTCCAGGCCGACCGTGGCCCGGGGCGCGCCCTCGTCCCGGCACTTGGCGGGAGCAGTTAGCCAAAACGAGTCGTTGCACCAGTAGGACCAAGCCTTTTGGACGGCCGTTTGGGCCGTATCTTGGTACACTTCCGTCCCCGCGATCCACACGCGCCCCTCGATTTTGCTCAAATCCAGCAGTACCTCCGTGTCGTCCCAGAGGACCTGGGTCAGGTGCCGTTCGCGGTCCCACAGGTACTGGTGAACGCCTTTGAAGGTCCATTGGATCACGCCCGTAGTGTCCCAGGCCGCCGCGTCGATGGCGGCCAGCATCTTATCGGCCAGGGCCTCGGCGTCCGGACCGGTCTGGCCCTGGGGCCGGGGCTCGTTCTGGGTATACAAAAAGGCACCCAGGGCAACGAGCAGTACGACTAGGATACCGAGTACCCAGGCGAGCCAGCGTGGAAATTTGCGGGTGGTCGTCATGGCGGATGGGGGTTTGTGGTGAATGGGGTCGATTTGCCCCTTGGTGAAAAGGCGCGACCCTAATCATAATAGGCATTATAATTGGATTTAGGAAAGGAAGTTGTTCAAAAAAATGGAATATCTTTGCGGGGCAATGGAGGTGCCCGGGGCTCCTCCATCCTACAAAAACGGATTGTACCCATGTATAAAGGAAAAAAAGTAATCGTAGTATTGCCCGCCTACAACGCGGCCCTAACGCTGGAGAAAACCTACCGTGAGATTCCCTTCGACCTGGTCGACGAGGTCATCCTCTGCGATGATGCGAGCAGCGACAATACCTCCGCGCTGGCGGCGGAAATCGGGATCGACCACGTCATCGTTCATGAAAAAAATAAGGGCTACGGAGGCAATCAGAAAAGCCTGTACAACAAGGCCCTCGAATTGGGGGGCGATATCGTGATCATGCTCCACCCCGACTATCAGTACACCCCCAAGCTCATTCCGGCGATGACCAATATCATTGGCGACGAATTGTACCCGGTCGTACTGGGCTCGCGGATTCTCGGTAAGGGAGCGCTGAAGGGGGGCATGCCGCTATACAAGTACATCGCCAACCGCTTTTTGACCATGACCCAGAACCTGCTGGTCAACTACAAGCTATCGGAATACCATACGGGCTACCGCGCCTTTAGCCGCGAGGTCCTGCAAAGCATCGACTACAATAGCAATTCTGATGATTTTGTCTTCGATAACGAGATGCTCTCCCAGATCATCTACAAGGGGCACAACATTGCCGAGGTGACCTGCCCCACCAAATACTTCGAGGAAGCCTCCTCCATCAATTTTCAGCGCAGTGCCAAGTATGGTTTGGGCGTACTGTGGGTGTCGTGGACGCACTTTTTGCAGCGATTGGGAGTTGCCAAGTTTCGGCGGTATCAGGATCCACCGCGTCCGGCTAAGAAGCAGCAGGCTTTCGAGGAGCGAAAGCCGGTGTAGGGGTTGGGGCGAATTTGTTTGGACGGAAGAATAGGAGAACTGGTAGAGTGCAACAGTTTTTCGGTCGGGCTTAAGAATTTTCCCCGATCAATTGAATAGCTTTTCGTCCGAAATAAATGGCCGCCAATACTAAGGTGTATGTTAGTGTTGCTGTCATAATTCCAGGCTTAAAGGTAAATAAAATTTTTTATTTGTAAGCATTGGACGAAGGGGGTTTAAGCATTGATTTGTAAACCTAACGGCCACAGTGTGGCGGGCGCTGCGTATCTTTGTCGATCTTTGTAAGCTGACGACAAAATTGCGCCAATGACCCGCTCTTCGCTCCAATCGGACCTCGATCGCTACGTCGATCTGTACAATCGGCCCTCCTTCATCCCCGTCGATCCCATCTGCATCCCCCACCAGTTCAAGAAACGCCAGGATATCGAGATCATGGGCTTTTGGGTCGCCATTTTGGCTTGGGGCCAGCGGGTGACCATCATCAACAAGGCCCGGGAATTGGTCCAACTGATGGGGGGCAGTCCCCACGAATTTATCCTGCACCACCGCGAAATTGATCGCCGCGCTTTCCTGGATTTCAAACACCGCACTTTTCAGGCTACGGATACCCTCTATTTTTTGGAGTTTTTACAGCAGTACTACCGCCAGCACGACTCCTTGGAGGATGCCTTCGCCCGCCACCTCCAACCCGGCGATGAGACCATCGAAGCTGCCCTGCGCGGTTTTCGGGAACTGTTTTTTTCCCTACCCGATGCTCCCCGCCGTACGGAAAAACACATCGCCACGCCCGCCCGCAAGTCGACCTGCAAACGACTCAACATGTTTTTGCGCTGGATGGTACGGAAGGATGAACGCGGAGTCGACTTTGGCCTCTGGCAACGTATCCAACCCGCGCAATTGCTCATGCCCCTGGACGTTCACGTCGAAAGGGTGGGGCGGCGGTTGGGGCTGATCCAACGCAAGCAGCGGGACTGGAAGACGGTACTGGAGTTGACGGAAAAATTGCGCGCTTTTGACCCCGAGGATCCGGTCAAATACGACTTTGCCCTTTTTGGGATGGGCGTACTGGAGGAAAAAAAGAAGGGGAACGCTGACCGTGCGTTCCCCTTCACAAATTAATCTATCTAAAGGTTAATCCTTATTCTTTGTCAAAGCGCAACTCCTGAATGAGTTGCTGGCCTCCTTGTACTTTCAGGTAGATGTAAACGCGGAAAGAGTTGGAGGAGGTCACCAAGTTGCCGATGGTGTACCGGGAGTCCTGTCCTTTGGAAGTACCCTGGTGCATCTGGTTGTAGGACTTGGGTTTGTTTTTGGCGAAAAAATTCCGCAGCATCTGTACGGCTTCGTTCTTATCATACATATCGACATCGTCGAGAATGGAAATTTCGACGCTCTGATCCAGGTACTGCGCTAGGGCATCGGCATTGCCGGTGCTGATCGCCTGGGAAATGCCGTTTACGTTGGGCGATACCATGGCGAGGGAAGGTAACAAGAGGAAAATGAACAATAGGTTTTTCATGATTTCCTGGTTTTTAGTAAAATAATCCCCCAAATTCGTGCCACTGTCGGCAAACCGTGTGGCGCAATCGGGTTGTCTTTTAGACGCTTGTTCGCCAATTTAGTAACGAGCGGTGCCCCACTAAGATAAGCTTTGCCTTGCAAAACAGTTAGTTAAAATTGGCGCAATCGATTAATATTAACCAAAAAAGACGCTTTTTCGTCAATTTTAATCGACCCTATAACGGATTAAGAGAAAGTTAAATTATACCCCGCTCGTTAAATAAAAGCGAAAACGGGGCCCCAACTAAGGGTAGCGCTTTGGGGCACTTTCACACTAACTTCCGCCCTTTTCATCCCGAAAATGCTAATTTTACCCCCTATGAATCACAAGAAAACCATCCTCATCATCCTCGACGGTTGGGGCCACGGCCCCCGCCCCGAAGCCAGTGCCATCGCCCAGGCTGCTACCCCTTTCATGGACTCGCTGTACGCCCAGTATCCCCACGCCGAACTGGTGACCTACGGCGAAGAAGTGGGCTTGCCGGAAGGGCAGATGGGCAATTCCGAAGTGGGGCACCTCAACATTGGTGCGGGTCGGGTCGTCTATCAGGAGCTGGCCCGGATCAACAAGGCCATCCGCGAGGAAACGCTGGCGCAGAATCCCACCCTGCAGGCGGCGCTCCGCCACGCCCGCGAGGCGCAAAAGCCCTTGCACCTGCTGGGTTTGCTGTCGGACGGTGGGGTCCACTCGCACATCGAGCACCTCAAGGCCCTGGTGGCCATTGCCGAGGCGGCGTCGGTTCCCGCGGTGTACATCCACGCCTTTACCGATGGCCGCGATGTAGCCCCCACCAGCGGGCGGGGCTTCGTCCGGGAACTGGAGGACTTTCTAAAAGATAAAAAAGCCCAGCTGGCCTCGGTGGTGGGGCGTTACTACGCGATGGACCGCGATCGCCGCTGGGAGCGAATTCGGCTGGCCTACGACCTGCTTGTGAAGGGCTTGGGAAGCCCCGTCGACGATTGGGATGCGGGGATTGCGGCGCAGTACGCCGCCGGTCGGACCGATGAATTTTTGGAGCCCATGTACCGGACCAATGCGGCCGGTAAGGCCCTGGCGACCATCCAGCCGGACGATGTCGTGTTGTTCTATAACTTCCGTACCGACCGCCCCCGCCAGCTGACCGAAGCCCTCACCCAGGCCGATTTTCCCGAGCGGGGCATGCAGCGTTTGCCGCTGTATTACGTCACCATGACGCGCTACGACGCGGATTTTGAAAATGTCGAAGTCCTCTTTACCAAGGCCGACCTGGTGGACACGCTGGGGGAGGTCTTAGCCAAGGCGGGAAAAAGCCAGGTCAGGATTGCCGAAACGGAAAAATACCCCCACGTTACCTTCTTTTTCTCCGGGGGGCGGGAACGGGAATTTCCGGGGGAACGGCGCCTCCTCGTTCCGTCGCCCAAGGTGGCCACCTACGATTTACAACCCGAAATGAGTGCCCGTGAGATTACCGACGCCATCGTGGCGGATATCCAGACGCAAGGGCCAGATTTTATCTGCCTCAATTACGCCAATACCGATATGGTGGGACACACCGGCGTTTTTCCAGCGGCCATTCGGGCGGCCGAGACGGTAGATGCCTGTCTGCGCGAACTACTGGAATGCTGCCTGCGGGAAGATTATGCGGCCCTCATCATTGCCGATCACGGCAATTCCGACTGTATGATCAACCCCGACGGTAGTCCACATACAGCGCATACGGTGAACCCCGTCCCCATCCTGTACGTTGCAAAGGAAGCGCCGGAGCGCTCGCTGCGGGCGGGGCGCTTGGCGGATGTAGCACCTACCCTGCTGGCCCTGATGGGGCTGGCGCAGCCCGAACTGATGGATGGACAAAATTTGATCGAATGAAAAGCACGCAATTGTGGGCCCTGCTGTTCGTAGCGCTCGCTGCCTGTAATACGGGGCCAGCGACGGAGACTTCGGGCCCGGAGCCCTTTGGCTTTTTTGACCTCAAGGCCTACATTGCCGAGGAGGTGGAAAAACTGGAGCGCCTGGAGGGAAAAATTACCAAAACCACCCAAATCGATGGCCAATCTGAGTCACATACCTTCGATTCCTTGGACTTTGCGCAGGAGTTGAGCGTATTCGCCAGTGCCGATATCAACCGCCCCGCCTGGCTGGATCAGTATCGGGTCGACTCGATCCGGACGCCGGAGGGGGACTTACGGGTGCTGGAATACCGGGCGATCCGGGAGGATTTACCCACGCAACGAATCCGGGTAGAGTTTGAAGAAGAAATGGCTCGGATCATCCAAATCGAGAAGCTCACGGAGAATGCTTTGATGAGCGCTTCCCTGCAATTGGAGTACCACTCGGGGCAGTCCTACCGCATTCAAAGTAAGCAGCAACTAAAGTTGTCGGAGGAACGGGAGATGGTGGTGGAAGTAAAATTACCGGAATCTTAGCCAAAGTGTGAAGTTTG
The DNA here is from genome assembly GCA_937899855.1 of uncultured Saprospirales bacterium. Lineage (GTDB taxonomy): Bacteria > Bacteroidota > Bacteroidia > Chitinophagales > Saprospiraceae > CALLVY01. The sequence continues at coordinate 5,431 of CALCCH010000411.1, forward strand.
GCACTTTTTTTTATTGATAAAAATAACGATCTTTGCGATCGCTTCGGCTGCCACCCTAGCTCAGCTGGTAGAGCAACGCATTCGTAATGCGTAGGTCGGGGGTTCGAGTCCCCTGGGTGGCTCTAATAAAAAACACCATTTTTGGGCTGTATCACCGCGATACAGCCGTTTTTTTGTCCGTTTCTTTCCGCCAATAAAAAGAGGCCGTTCACTAGGAACGGCCCCTCATCAATTTGAAAAAGATAACCAGTTACTGTACTAATGCATAATCTTAGTCTTGTATCTTGACGACGCGGTAGATCTGGGGTTTTTGCTGGCTGACCACCTGGAGCTTGTAAAAGCCAGCGGGATACCGATCCAGCGAAAACTCAGCGCGTCCCCAACCGTGACGGAGTTCAATAATTTGCTGCTGGATGGGCTGCCCCAAATCATCAGTCAGCATGAGCTGCATTTCTGCCCCTTCTTCTCCCTCCAGATCGACGACAAAGCGGTTCAAAGTAGGATTGGGAAAAATCTTGACTTGGAACGGTGATTTGTTACAGGCTGCCGCCACGACCTCGGAATAATCCTCGGTACCGTCGATATCCACCTGTTCCAAGCGGTACAGTTCGTAGCCGTAGCGACTCATCGCACTGAATTCGTAGGCCTGTACCGTGCGGGAATTCCCAACGCTGCTGATTCGTCCAAAACTTTCCCAACGCAGCCCATCATCAGAGCGCTGGATGTTGAAGTGGCTGCTGTTGATTTCGGAATCAGTGCGCCACTCTAGCGTAACCCGTTCCTCCTCACAGTGTGCGGCAAAATGGCTCAGTTCCACCGGTAGGGTGGTATTGACGACGACCGTCTGGGGCTGGGAGCTGACGTTGCCATTGGAATCCTCGTAATCCCAATTGATGGTGTAGGTACCCATCGTGTAGTAGGTCGTGGGATCGCCAGTGGTGGCCGTGATGCTGCCCTCGCAAGCATCCGTTGCGGTGGGGGCGTTGACCACCAGGGGCGCATCGCCAACCTGGTCGGGCAGATTGCTGACATCCGGTACGGGAGCCGTATTGTCTTCCACGGTTACCGTGGTGTTGGCCAGGGCTGCATTGCGACTATCCTTGGAATAGGTGATGATGAGTTGGCCATTGCCGGAACGTACGCCCTGATAATGCGCGACATTATGGAGTAGGCCAGGCTCCGTGTAGCTGCTGCCGCCACCACCGTCGCCGTGGTAGGTTCCGCCACCGCCACCGTAGTAGCCACCGCCGCCACCGCCGGCCCGGCCATTCCCGGATACCGATCCGCCGCGTCCGCCCTGGCCCAGGCCTCCCCAGGTTCCACAGCTGCTGCCGCCGTACCAGCATCCCGGTCGGCCGCCTCCAGTCTGCGATCCGCCGCGGCCCCGGCGCAACTCTCCCGAGCCGCTGGTACAGTAGGAGCCATTGACCCCGGCCAGCCCACCACCGTGCGGTTTGAGACCACTTTGGGAGCAGTTGACGCCCTTGCCACCCGCGCCACCCGCTACGAGCACGCGATCGCTGAGCGCACTGCCGTTGATTCGGATATCGGTAGCACCGCCACCGCCGCCACCCTGGCCGGTGCTGGTGCCATTACCTCCCCCATTCCATCCGCCTACTAGCATACTACCGTAGCCGGCGTAGCTTTGTCCAGCTCCACCTACGTAAATCTCTAGCACCTGGCCCGGACTGACGTTCATGGTGCCCTGCACCCGACCGCCGAGCCCCGGCCCCGTGGTGCCGTAGGTATTGCCTCCCTGAGCGCCGTAAGCATCGATGTCGATACTGGTCACGCCGTTGGGTACGGTGAAGGTTTGCACACCGCCGGTGTAGCTGTAAGTCACGGAAGTTTCTTCGGTCACGGCTTCGGCGTAGTAGGTCTGCGTACTAGCGGGGCTGACGTTAAAGCCCACGCCTTGCTCGCTGGTGCCCAGTAGGGTACCTCCCGGCGCGTCGTACCAATTGATGGTCCCGGGGCTGTGGAGCGCTGCCCCCAGATCCGTACTGGCACCCGGGCAGATGGTAGATTCCGCCGCTCCCACGGAGACGATGGTGGAATCGATGGCGGTGATGTTGATGGGCATGCGGGGCGAAGTATTGACGCCATCACTCAGGGCCACGTAAATGACCGTGTTGGCCATCAGGGCCGGGGTAGTAAAAGTAGTCCCACTGCCCAGTTGGTTGCCTCCGGTGGGCGCATCGTGCCAGGTAAAGGTGGCGCCCGAAGGGCCCGAGGCACTGAGTTGGGTACTGTCACGTGCTAAAACGGTCATGATTCCGCTGACGGTGGGCAGATCGATTACGGATACCAGAACGTCATCCGTACTCAAGCAATTGGTCCCGGAGAGGTAGCCCGTAACGGTGTAAGTCGTCGATGATAGGGGACTGACGTTGGTCGTGGCCCCAGCAATGTTTCCGGGATTCCAGACGTAGCTGTCGGCGCCGGTGGCGCTGAGGCTGGCCGTTCCTCCCTTGGCAATGAGTGTATCCGCGGAGGCCGTCACGGTGGGAACGGGGTTAACCGTAATGGTTACCTGATCGGAGGTCGTACAGCCGGATGGGTCGGTACCGCTGACGGTATAGGTGGTCGTGCTGGTAGGGCTCACGCTGATGGAAGCGCCGGTAAGGTTGCCGGGCATCCAGGTGTAGTCGACGGCGCCGGTGGCGGTAAGGGTCGTGGAACTGCCGGAACAAAGGGCGGCATCGGCGGGAGCTTCGGTATCGGAAACGGTTACGGTAAAGGTTTCGGTATCGCTACAGGTACTGATCCATCCGGTAGCGGTGTAGGTCGTCGTTACGTTGGGGTCGACGTTGATGGTGGCGCCGCTGAGGTTTCCGGGTTCCCAGGTGTAGGAGTCGGCCCCACTGGCGGTGAGGCTGAGGCCAACGCCGGGGCAGTTGTAGCTCGCTCCGGTGATGGCGACGGTGGGAACGGGGTTGACCGTGATGGTAACGGGGCTGCGGGTGGTGCTGGCACAGTCGAGTGGAGCTAGGGCATAGCTGATGGTCAGCTGCCCGTGTCCGCTGCGGACGCCTTGCGTGTGAATGACATCGGTGCAGAGGCTGGGGCTGGTGTAGCTGCTGCCTCCGCCGCCATCGCCGCGGTAGGTACCACCTCCACCACCGTAGTAGCCCCCACCACCGCCACCGGCGGCGCCGTTGCCACTTACGGAACCTCCCGTTCCGCCCTGGCCCAGGCTTCCCCAGGTTCCACAGCCGCTACCACCGTACCAGCAGCCCGGTCGGCCACCCCCAGTTTGGGAGCCACCTCGTCCGCGGCGCAGCTCTCCCGAGCCACTGGTACAGTAGGAGCCATTGCCTCCCGTGAGGCCTCCACCGTGTGGTTTGAGGCCACTTTGGGAACAAACGATGCCTTTGCCACCGGCACCCCCCGCGACGAGTACGCGATCGTTGAGGCTCGTGCCCCCCGTGCGGATATCGGTGGCACCGCCACCACCACCGCCCTGTCCGGTACTGGTACCACTTCCCCCACCATTCCAACCTCCTTGCAGTTGGCCGCCGTAGCCACCGGAGCTTTGTCCCACGCCCCCTACGTAAATATGAATTATTTGACCGGGGCTAACGCTCAGGCTGCTCTGCACCCGGCCCCCTAATCCGGGACCGGTGGTACCGTAGGTATTTCCCCCCTGTGCCCCGTAGGCATCGATTTGCAATTCTGTGACGCCAGCGGGGACGGTAAAGGTTTGTACACCGCCCGTATAGTTGAACGTTTGCTGGTAATCCACGAGTTGGGACTGGGCGTAATAAGTAGTGGTAGCGCTCGGGCTAACGGTGAAGGGCGCTCCGGTAATGCTGGTACCCAGCAGATTGCCACCACTTGGGGCATCGTACCAGAATACTTCCTGAAAATTGGCGCTGTCGACGGTCGCACTGAGGTTCGTACTTTCTCCGACGCAAATGTCGCTTTGGCTCGCCAGTACGTTGGTGGGAACGTTGGGACTGGGAACGGGGACGACCTCAACGGGCACTTCGGTACGGGCACTGGTGCTGCCCATAACGGTTTGTTCGGCGTAGAGGGATTGACTGGAACTGAGGTTCCCCGTATTGAGGGTAGCACTGGAGGACAGCAGGTTGCCGCCACTTGGGGCGTCGTACCAAGCGAAATTAGCTCCCGTTTCTCCACTGGCGCTGAGGGCAGTGCTAGAGCCTGCACAGATGATCGTGGTCCCGCTTACGGTAGGTGGAGCTTGAGCGAATCCCCCCAGGATGGCACTCACTACCAGGGTAAAGAGTAGTGTAAATTTTCTCATTACAAGTCAGACGTTTGAAAGTGTTAGGTAATTGGGCTGAAATGTGGTACAGATTTCCTTTGCAGAGAGCAGGCTTCGCCTGGCCGCAAAAGCGCACGATACGCCTTCAGCAAAAGTTTCTGGTTGAGGTGTTTGGGTGTTGGGTAGTTCCTTACCGGGGGGAGGGCTAAGGTTCTTGGCTTGGTTGAGTGTATTTACAGGTTGGATGGGAAATGAAAATATTGATTAGCGTTTCCCAAAGAGACACAATTAGAGGACCAATGGCTACGAATGAGGCCTCCTGATTTGTTGCAGATTGTTGCCTTTTCGGGGGCTTGCGCATTTTTATGGGGTATTTGCAACATTTACCCCAGGTCTGGGATTAAGGCTCGACGGTTTTTTTGAGGATGGCGACGGGGCTGACGCCAAATTCTTTTTTGAAAACCTGGGAAAAGTAGACGGAATTCCGGTAGCCGACCATTTGGGAAACTTCGGAGACGTTTCCGGCGCGCTGTTCGAGGAGTTGTCTGGCACGTTGGAGGCGGAACTTGCGAAGCAGGACACTGGGGGTGTCGTTGGTGAGGGCTTTGATCTTTCGATAGAGGTTGGTACGATCCATATTGAGGGCGTGGCCCAGCTCGTTGACACCGAAGTTTTCGTCGGCCAGGTGGGCTTCGATGGTATCCATGATGCCTTGGATAAAGGCTCGATCACGAGGAACGACGGCCAGCTCTTCGGGGGCGATTTGGATGGATTCGGCGAAGCGGACTTTGAGTTGGCGGCGTTGTTGGATCAAATTGGTAACCTGTACGAGCAGCAGCTGGGGGTCGAAGGGTTTGACCAGGTAGGCATCCGCCCGGTGCTCAAGCCCGAGGAGGCGGTCCTGTGGAGCTGCTTTGGCGGTGAGGAGGACGACGGGGATGTGGCAGGTCAGTAGGTCTCCCTTAATTTTGCGACACAAGCTGAGGCCATCCTGGCCCCGGCCCGGCATCATGATATCGCTGATGATGAGGTCCGGTAAGTGCTCCCGGGCGAGGCGCAAGCCCTCGGCGCCATCGGAGGCCTCCAGCACGTGGTACGCTTCCTTAAGGTAATTGCGAATGAAGAATCGCAGATCGGGATTGTCTTCGACGATCAATACGTTGGGCTTGCCGCTGTCTTCCGCCGGGTCGGTGGAGGGATTGGGAAGAAAGAGGGCTCCCAGGTTTTCCGTTTCGGCGATGCTGTCGCGACGAAAGACCAGTTCCTCCGCTTTGGGGCCGGCATCGGTGAGCGTCGCTTGCTGGAGGGGGAGGAGAATGGTAAAGGTGGTTCCCTTGCCCCATTCACTCTGGACGTGGAGTTGTCCCCGGTGTGTTTCGACGAGCTCCTTAGTCAGGGCCAGGCCAATTCCCGACCCCTGGTACTGTTTTGTGGCGGAATCGTCTACCTGGTAAAAGCGTTTAAAAATGTGGGGCAGGTGATTTTTTTCGATACCGGGCCCATCATCGATCACGCGGATTTGTACCTGAGTGTCCACGCGCTTGAGCCCGACGCTCACGGTACCTTCGGGCGGCGTAAATTTCAGGGCATTGGAGAGCAGGTTATTGATGATGATCTGGATCTTTTCCGAGTCAAAGTTGCCCGTAATGTCGTGGCTGTGGTTCTCGAAACGCAGGCGGATCCGTCGTACCTCGGCGAGGGAAGCAAAATTCTCCACCATCCCCCGCAAGGCCGTACTCAGATTGATGCTTGCCAGGTTCAGTTGCATTTGTTTCATATCGAGTCGCGATAGATCGAGCAGTTGGTTGATCAATTGCTGGAGGCGATCTGCGTTGCGGGTCATTAGCTGGACGTCGGCTACGGGAATGTTCAGGTGCTGATCGGAAGTGTCGGCTCGCGATCGGAGTTTTTGCAGGGGGCCAATGATGAGGGAAAGTGGGGTGCGAAACTCGTGGGAGATATTGGCGATGAAGCTGTTCTTGAGGTGTTCGAGTTCCTGGGCTTGCTTGGCCAGTGCCGTTTTTTGCTGTAGACGAAGGTAATACCACAGCGATATGCCGCCGATGGCCAGCAGTAGTAGCGAGGCGATGAGGAGCAGTCGATCGAATTGGCCGCTCTGGAGGGCCAATTCCAATTGGGCTTGGGCAATTTGTTCTTCCTTTTGAGCGGTTTTGTATTTGGCCTCCATCTCGATGATGGCTGCGGTCTTCTGCTGGTTGACGACCGAATCTTTGAGGGCTAGCGCCGCGTTGAGTTTATCGTAGGCTTCCTGATATTGCCCATTGTTGTCAAATGCTTGGGCCAGGTTGCGGAGAATATCGCTCATGACGAGCACATCCTGGCGGTTTTGGAGGTGTTGGAGGGCTTTCTCTCCGTAGCGAACGGCTTCGGAATAATTACCGATGTCGTTGTTGAGGGTAGCCAATTCGTTGTAGGAGTAGGCCAAGCTGGCGGAATCGTTGAGGACTTTCTTGATGGCCAAGCCTTCTTCCAGATCTTGGAGGGCCTGGTCGTATTGGTTGAGGTAGGCGTGGATACTTCCTTTGGAGGTGAGGGTGATGGCCCGCAACCGTTCGGGGCGAGAGGCGAGGCTAAAGCAATTGGAGCGGAGGATCGAATCGAGTAGGGCAATGGCCAAGGGCAGGTCCCCTTTGTTGATACTTACTTTGTAGGCAATGGCTTTATCGTACATCATCCGGCAGAGTTCCATTTCATCATTTTGGGCGCGGTAGATGTCTTCGGCAAGCTGGTAGTATTTGATAGCGGAAGCGGCATCGTGTTGGTAACGGCCGACTTCTCCTAGGGAGGCGTAGGTACTGGCGATCAGGGAGCTATCGTTGGCTTCCTTGCTGAGGCGGAGGGCTTGGAGGAGGGCCTCTTGTGCTTCGGGGGTACGGCCAATATCCATCAGGGCGTGTCCGCTGTAGCGCCAGGCGCGGGCGGCGAGGGGGATTTGTGCATTGGTCTCGCCCAGGTTAGCGGCCCGTTCGAGGTAGGGGAGGGCCCGTTCGGCTTGTTTGTTGGTGCGGTAGAAGCGGCCCACCTGTAGGGCAGCGTGGGCAATGATTTGGGGGGTACCCAGGTTTTCGGCGAGTTGGAGGGCGCGCTGGGAGTGGTGAATGGTAGAATCGGGATTGCTCAGGTGCCGGGCCAGGGCGATGGTTCGGAGCACATTGGCTTCATTGGGGGTGGCGCTGATCTCCTGTCGGAGGCTGTCGGCCAAGTACTGGTGGTCCACCTCGTTCTGTGCGTGAAGTAGGGGAACGGTGCATAAGGTGCATAATAAGAGGAAGGCGAGAGCGATCTGACGGCGCATAGGTGTCGGAATTATTAGGCTTAGCGTAGTGTAGCGGGCAAGGATCTGTTTGTTGCTAAGCGTCGGGGAAGCTGGGGGAGGGCCAGCCCTTATTCTGATGGATGTTTGAGCATTTACAAAAGGTGCCGCACTGCATAAACCAAGGTTCTTCGTGGTGGATTACGATAGCAGTAACTGATAAATAAAGATAAATATTAAAAAATTAATATCTATGTATTTCACTGAAAAAGAATGATATTAGTTGGGTTTTACTGGAGTTTGGCGGCTGGGATGTTGCCGGGAGTAGGAGGGAAACTACGGTGGGGTAGGGGAGGTTGGAAGAAGTTATTAAAAAATACTGGGAAGAGGAGCGGGCCGGTAGATAAAAGCGAGAATGGAGTTGGAAAAGGGAGCGGGAGAAAGCAGAAGGG
>CALCCH010000412.1 GCA_937899855.1 uncultured Saprospirales bacterium
AGATGATACAAATTCATTGTAGAGATATCGTTTTGGTAGTGATTTCATTCGTCCACCCTTACGGCCGGACAATACCTTGGCCCAAACGATCGAGACAGTACTCGACCGCATTACTCCTCCGTAGGAAGGATACTGAGCATAAGTTATACAAGCCAACGCTAGGCTATCCGCCAATGTATACATCGGCATAAGCCCCGGATGAACGGTGCTGGTACTGCGCTAAATTTTGAAGTAAAACCACCAATAAGATTGAGTAGGTTAAAGGCTACAAAATCGAATTAATGCCGGTTGGCACCGTGGTATTTTGAGAAGTCACTTAGAAATTGAAAAGCGGGAAAGGATGGCTTTCTTTGCTTTACGATTCAAAATTAGGACGGTACGATCAAAAAAGCAAGGCTTGGGCCAAAAATATTTTTTACCAACGAAGTAGCTTTCAATTTCACTTCCTTATCTTGCGCCGAATTCCGATTGAGAACCAACAAATACCGTTTTGATGATTAGTTTTCCAAAAGACTTTTTGTGGGGATCGGCCACCTCGGCCTACCAAATTGAGGGGGCTTGGCAGAAGGCGGGGAAGGGCCCATCCATCTGGGATGCTTTCTGCCAAGTCCCGGGCCGAGTAGCCAACAACGAGCACGGTGAAAGGGCCTGCGACCACTACCACCGCATCCGGGAGGACGTGGCGCTGATGAAGCAAATGGGGCTTAAGGCCTACCGCTTTTCCATCGCCTGGCCCCGCATTTTACCCGATGGCACCACCAAAAAAATTAACGAAGCAGGCCTCCAATTTTACTCCGACCTCATCGACGAGCTCATTGCGCAAGACATCGAGCCCTGGGTCACGCTCTACCACTGGGACCTGCCCCTGGCGCTACAGGTCGAGGAAGACGGCTGGCTGCGCAAGTCGATCGCCGATCGCTTTGCGGACTACGCCCGGGTCTGTTTCGACCGCTTTGGCGACCGGGTCAAAAACTGGATCACCATCAACGAAGCCTGGGTCATCGCCATTCTGGGCTACGGCCAGGGCGTCTTTGCCCCGGGCCGCGTTTCCAACGCCGAACCCTACCTGGTGGGCCACCACCTGCTGCTGGCGCACGCCCGGGCCGTGGAGGTCTACCGCAAAGAGTTTCAAGCCGAACAAGGTGGCCGGATCGGAATCACCAACAACTGCGACTGGCGCGAACCCGCCACCGACAACCCCGCCGATCACGAAGCGGCCCAACGGGCCCTGGAGTTTTTCCTCGGCTGGTTTGCCGATCCCCTTTACTTTGGCCACTACCCCCAGTGTATGGTCGACCGCCTGGGTGATCGCCTGCCCCAATTTAGCCCCGAGGAAAGCGAACTGGTCAAAGGCTCGTCCGACTTCTTCGGTCTCAATCACTACACCACCACCCTCGCCTCCGACGAACCGGGACGGGTCGTACCGGGCGAGGCGCACAACAACGCCGGCATCGCCGAAGACCAGGGCGTCCGCCTGCACCTCGACCCTTCCTGGACCACCACCGAAATGGACTGGGCCATCGTGCCCTGGGGGTGCCGCAAACTCCTGGAGTGGATCAGCGAACGCTACGACCAGCCCGATATTTACATCACCGAAAACGGCGGGGCCTTCCCCGACCAATTGGTCGATGGCCGGGTCGACGATCAGGATCGGCTGGGCTACCTCAAAACCTACTTGGCCGCTTGCCGGGAAGCGATCGACAATGGGGTAAAGTTGCGGGGCTACTTCGTGTGGTCACTGATGGATAATTTTGAATGGGCGGCGGGTTATGACAAGCGCTTCGGGATTCACTACGTGGATTTCGAAACGCTGGAGCGCATTCCCAAAGCCTCGGCTTTGTGGTACGGGGAAATGGTAAAAAACGAGGGCAGCTTTACCGTCTAACGACGGCAAAGCTGCTGTGTACGGAAGAATAAATTACTCCCCTACTCTATTTTAAGCAATTTATCGGTACGCACCCCACCGCTGTTCAAATCCACTACTCGTACGGCAATCAAGCCCGTGGGCAAATCGTGCAGCCCACTTAGGGTCAAGCGATCTTGTCCCGCGCTTACCGCCGTCCGCTGGCTCAGCAGCAGTTGACCGCGAATGTCAAACAGGTGTACTTCAAGCTCCGCATCCGCCTCCCAAAGGGATTCGATCACCAGCTCATCGCGAAAGGGATTGGGTTGGATACTCCAATCTGCCGAGGTTGCCATCGTCGGAGACTGAGGAGATTGTCCCCGAAATCCGCCGGTCTCGCCACTACCCGGGCCTTCCTCATCTTTCGGATTGGTATCACTCCCACACTTTTTGATTTTAAACTGTCGACAGGTCGTAATGTCGTCCTCACAAAAATCGGCTACCGTGTAGCAAGCTTCGTAGGTATGCCCAATCACAAAATTACGCCCGGCCTGATTGCCCTGCCACAGCCCCAGGAGCGACACGCGATCGATCTTTCCGGTAAACTGCTGGCTTTTGGATTCCCCGGTGTTCAGACTGGTGATCGCGACGGCGGAAGCTTGCTCGCAAGTCTCGCCCGCAAAGTCGGGGTTGACTAAGGTAACCTCAGCGGGGCAAACCACGATGAGATCGCCGTCGGTCAGCACCCCGCTCGCCTCCAATTCGAAATCGGAATTGGCCTGGAGCGTATTCAACACCGCACCGCGGAAGGGACCATCCGTACCACAATTGTTGTCCAAGAAATACTCGATCCGGTACGTCAAACCACTACAGAAGAAATCGTCGCCGGTACCATCTCGCCAGATGGCGTTGATGTCGACCCCATCGTCGATAAAGCGGTTGTAGGGAATCTGATTGCTTTCGACGCGACGTGGATTAATGGTCCCTTCCTCCGAAATCCGCACTCGGACCTGTAGGGCGGGAAAGCGGACGTCGTTGCGCGGGCGATTGATGAGCAAGAGGGGTTCGTCGCCACAGACGGGGTCCAAGTAGAGCGGACCATCGGGAAATTAAAGAAACATGGGGCCGATTTCGTAGACTTCTCCCAAGCGAAAGAAAAGGGTTTCGCGGGTACGGCGCTCGGGATCGAGGGTGGTAAAGGGGCGCTCTAGCTCGCAGAAGCCCGGCGGGTAGCGGACCAGGGTACCCGGATTTTGCAGGGAAGTAAAAAAGACGTCCAGCTCGTAATTACCCGCATCCAGGCCACTAAATACGTGGCTCTGTCCTTTCTTGAGGCCCGACTTGGAGCCGATCTCCTGGCGGCTGTTGCCATTGAGGCGGAAGAGTTTGACGTTGACGGTTTGTACGATGGGTTTGAAGTTGGGATCGGTCAAATCAAGCGTCCGGGCCCTACTGGGGAGGGCAAAACAATCGTCGCAAAAGCCGGCGCAATTGCGCTCTTTGGCGCGGTAGACCGGAGAATCGCGGATAAAATTATCGACACTAACGTTGATGGAGCCATCGCTGGCGTTGCAGGGGTTGTTGAGTACCGAAATGGTACTGTGTTGGGCAAAGGCGGGGATGGTCAGGCAAAGCAGGAACATCCAGAGCAAACATTTTTTCATGGGTTATATTTTTTAAAAGTTATGGAATTAGAAGCCATCTCAAAAATATACTTTACTGGCGTGAATCTCCTTCGTCGATTTGGGCTACGACAGGGTCATCTACGCCCCTACTTCGTTGCCAAAAGCGTCACGTAGCTATGGCTATGCTCCGTTTTGGCGCCTCGTAGGGACGTAAATGACCACTCCCTCGCCGG
>CALCCH010000413.1 GCA_937899855.1 uncultured Saprospirales bacterium
GAGCAACGTACCGATGAGGCTCCCTACGCGGCGGCGGGGGCGATCTGGCATTGTTTGGAGGCCATGCAGGAGGTTCAGCGCCCCGATTCGGAGGGCAACTGGGAGCAGTTTGGCGCGCAACAGCGGATCGCGTGGAAGACCGGCACGAGCTTTGGCTTTCGCGACGCGTGGGCCGTAGGGGTCACGCCACGCTATGCAGTGGGGGTTTGGGCGGGAAATGCCGATGGAGAGGGACGCCCCGGGCTGGTGGGGGTACGGGCCGCTGCACCGGTCCTGTTTGAGGTATTTGATTTGCTGAGAACGGGGGATTGGTTTGAGATGCCCTACGATGATTTGGTTCGGATTCCGGTGTGTCGGCAGAGTGGGTATCGGGCCGGGGCGCTTTGTGCGGCGGACAGCGTTTGGGTACCGGCGGCGGGGCGCAAGGTCCGGGCTTGTCCCCATCACCAGTTGGTACACCTGGATGCCGGTGGGCAGTGGCGGGTCAATGGCGACTGCGAAAATCCCGGTCGGATGCGTCAGGAAGCCTGGTTTGTCCTGCCTCCCGTAGCGGAACACTACTACAAAAACAAACAACCCCACTACCGACCGCTTCCCCCCTACCGCGCAGATTGCAACCCAGTGGAACCCAGCGCCCCCCCCATGCAGCTCATTTATCCCCAGGCGGGAGCGGAAATCTACCTGCCCATCGACCTGGACGGTCGAGTGAGCAAAACCGTATTTAAAGCCGCCCCTCGCGACCCCACCACCACCAATCACTGGCACTTGGACGAGACCTATTTGGGCAGTACGGAGCAATTTCACCACCTGGAGCTACGGGCAGAAGAGGGTCCCCACCGACTCACCCTAGTGGACGAAGTGGGGCACCGCGTCCAACTTCCGTTCAAAATTTTGGCCCAATAAGCCAAAAAATTGGCCTTAGCTATTGCTTCGTATCCATTTCATCGCTATATTGCGATTCAATACATTGATACAGCCTGCCATGGGTACCACCAAGAAAGAACTTTTTTCGTTGGAAGACAACCAAGTTGCGGCCATTGCGAAAGCAGTGGGTCATCCCGCGCGAGTAGCGATTCTCAAGCAGCTTGCGCGTTTGGACGCTTGCGTTTGTGGAGATTTGGTAGATGTACTACCGCTTTCCCAGTCGACAGTTTCCCAGCATTTAAAAGCTCTGAAAGAGGCGCATTTGATCTTGGGAGAGGTGGAAGGCAAAAACGTCTGCTACTGCATCAACAAAGAAGTGTGGGAAAAGGCGCAGTCTTTATTGACCGACTTTTTTAGTCGCCGCTAATCAGCCAAGTACGAAGCGAGGCCTAGGTCTGGCTCTTTTTTTACTCCATATCATCGTAATATTACGATAAAAAAATGAAATCATTATGACTACCCAAGAATTTACCCGTTTACTGACCGAAAAGGCAGAATTGGAATTGCAATTTGAGTACGCTCCGGGGCGGTACTTACCGCCGGCTTACCACATCACGGAGATCAAAAAAGTCCAGACCGAGTCGGTCGACTGTGGGGGACGTCCGCATCAGTATCAGGAGACGGTGGTCCAGCTGTGGTGGGATGGCAAGGAGCAGCGGGGGCGGCCGATGTCGGCTCGGAAAGCCGGGCGTATTTTTGAACTGGTGGAGGCACAGTTGCCCTTGGTACCGGAGACCGAAGTATTTTTCGAGTACGGGTACGGGGAATTGCGGACCTCGGTGTACCGGGCCAAGGGGATTCGGCAGACGGAGGAGCAGTTGATCGTTCAGCTTGAGGTACCGATGCCGGAGTGCAAGCCCAAGGTCGAGTGGGAAGCGGCGCAGGGGACGATCACTTGTGGTGGGAATACGGGCTGCTGCTGAGGTAAGGTGGGGAGCAGTAGGGAGTCGTGACGGGGGTGGTACTTTTATTTTAGCGATATTTTAGCTACTTTTGAAGGCTAGAGTATGACCTAAGCACGCTGGGAACACTATCACCACCATTCCGATTCATTTTAAAAGCGAAGGCAATATGAATATTGACATACCCGCCTGTATTGCGGAGTTGTTGTACGAGCACGATTCGGTGATTATTCCCGATTTTGGGGGCATTGTAGGTATTTATCAGGCTGCACAAATTGATCACGTGCAGGGGATGATGCATCCGCCTTCTCTGGCGCTGCGTTTCAATGAAAATTTGGTCATCAACGATGGGGTGCTGATCAGTCACCTCCGCAACAAGTTCCAATTGAGTTTGGAGGATGCCCAAGTGTTGATCCGGGAATACGTCGCCCAGTTGCAGGACAAACTACAGCGCAAGGAGATCATCGTTTTTCCCAAGGTGGGTCGTTTGTACTGCGATTTTGACAATAACTTTCGTTTTTTACAGGACAGTACCAATTACAATACGACGGCCTTTGGCCTACCCGAGTTGCAATTTTTCCCCATCCTTCGCAACCGCGAAACCCTCCACCAAGAGGCTCCCCTACCCCAAGATGGCAGCAGCCAGCCCGTTCGTCAAAAACGGAGTTGGGTACGCCAATTGGCCCGGCAGGAATTGGTTCCGATGGTCGCGGGCGGATTGGTGCTCGTCATCGCACTGGCCATTCTTTTTGGCCCATCCGAGGCGCCCGCTCCCGCTCCCTTTCAGGCCAAACCCGTAGCGGACAGCTACCTCAACCAAAAACCCGTCCGCGAGGCGCGCGCTTCGATCATCGACCTACCCGGTACGACGGAGACTTCCGAACGCACTCCCGCCCCCGTAGCGAAAGCGGTACCCGAAGCAGAGACCGAAATCGGGGAGACGCCCCCGATGGATACCGAAGAATCGACCCTAGCTCCCGAGCAAAAGGTATGCGTGATCATCACGGGTGCATTTGGGCAAAAAAGCAGCGTCAAAAAACGCTTGCGCGAATTGATCGACCTGGGTTTTGCACCGTATCAGGACAAAAAAGGACGACTGACCCGGGTGGGCATTCAGTTTGCCTACGAGGCGGAAAGCGACATCGACTACAAGCTTTCGATCCTTCGGGACAGGGTCGAGGATGGCTCCTGGGTACTGAGCGAGTAAACCGCCCGAGTAGGGGAAAAGGAAAAGGGGCTGCAGGACGATGCGGCCCCTTTTTTTATGGAAATTTGGTGGAAATGGCCCCTGGCCAAGCGAAATTTGCCCTTTGTCCCGAATCTTAAATCTTATTTCAAAAAATACCGCAAAACCAATTTTAATTCTTCAAACAATTTAAATAAGGAGTAAAAACCAAATTTTATTTTACAAATAAGATTGATTTATTGAACTTTCCAACGTAGATTTGCGTTGAAAATGGTAGCAAACATCGTTTTGCATACGCCATTGTGCCGCAAATCAGAATCTACACTCATGTTGCAGCGATTGCCACACATCAAGCACCTGGACACCGGCAATTTTTTTCTCATTGCGGGTCCCTGTGCCATCGAAGGCGAAACGATGGCCTTCGACATTGCGCAGCGGGTAAAGACCCACTGTGAAGATTTGAAAATCCCTTTTATTTTTAAGGGGTCCTACCGCAAGGCCAATCGGTCGCGTCTGGATTCCTTTACGGGAATTGGCGACGAAAAGGCCCTGAAAATCTTGCAAAAGATCGGCCGCGAGCTCGAAGTCCCCGTCACGACGGATGTCCACTCCGTGGCGGAGGTTGCCCTGGCGGCGGCTCACGTTGATGTGCTACAGATTCCGGCATTTTTGTGCCGACAGACGGATTTGCTGGTGGCGGCCGCCCGGACGGGCAAGGTCGTGAACATCAAAAAGGGGCAGTTTTTGAGTGCGGAGGCCATGCAATTTGCCCGACACAAAGTCGTTGACTCGGGCAATCCTACGGTGCTGCTTACCGAACGCGGCACTACTTTTGGCTATCAAGACTTGGTGGTGGACTTTCGGGGGATTCCGGTGATGCAGGCCATGGGCTCGCCCGTGGTTTTGGATTGTACCCACTCCCTACAACAGCCCAACCAAGCATCGGGCGTTACGGGAGGCCGACCCGCCCTAATTTCCACCATTGCCCGGGCGGGCATTGCGGTCGGGGTCGACGGTTTGTTTATCGAAACCCATCCCCAACCCAGCCTCGCCCAGTCGGATGGCGCCAATATGCTGGCCCTGGAACATTTGCCTGGCTTACTAGAAGAACTTATAAAAATTAGGCAAGCCACAAATAAAACCAAATAAAAAACTAGTATTTATTGACAAGAACAGAATTTTATTTTAACTTATCAACAAAAAAAGGAGGTCCTATGAATACCTTCCACAGCAACTTCGCCCTTATCGTCCTATTTCTCTTCAGCTCCACCGGTTTTGCACAGCAAACGGAGAAGACGCTCGTCAAGTCCTTTAACATCGACAAGGTACAGGAGGTGACGCTTGATCTTGATGGTGCGGTTGAAGTAAGACATTGGAACAACCGATTGATGCGCGTGCAAATGACGATCGCGCTCGAAAATGGATCGGTACACATGCTCAAGTCCCTCGTGAGTGCGGGACGCTACAATCTCGTCCACACCGACGACGGTGAGGTGTACACCATCAACGCGCCCAACCTGGCGCGGGAGATCAAACTGCGTGGTGAACCCCTTCAGGAGAAGATCGAATACGTCGTATTTGCGCCGGAAAACATCAGTATCCGACTCGCTGACGATGCGTCGACTTCTAAAGATTCTGTTAAAGACGGCGGTTCGCTGTAAGCTTCAGCCGTTTCTAACCGTTTAAGGGTATAATGCTCCGTGCGAGCGTTATACCCTTTATATTTTAGTAAAAAAGGAATATATTGCGAGTCGAACGAATTAACTTACAGACCATTACACCGCCGCGGTGGTACAGCGTGGTGAGCCAAAACAATCCCTACATGAGAAAATTTATTGCCTGGTCAATTTTCTCCCTCCTCTGCTGCGTGAGCAGCCAAGCCCAGATCAAAAAAGTATTGCATAAGACCTACTCGATCGACAGTGCCCGGACGATCCAGCTCGATTTTGTCGGGGAGTACGAAGTCGTACCCTGGGCGGGAAGCACGGTACTTACGGAGACTTCTATCGAGTTGTACGATGCCAACATCAACATCTTCCGCTTCTTTCTCAACCAAGGCCGCTACGACATCGACCTGATGTTGGAAGGGGACCAAGCTCAGTTTATTGCTCACGATAAGGTACGCCCCGACATCCAGGCGGGCGACAAGCGCTGTTGGGAAATTATCAAACTGAAAATATACCTTCCCGAGGAGTTTGCCGCCATTGACGAGACGACGTTCAGCAAGGAGGTGCCCGCCGCCGACCTGGAGCGGTCGGCAAATTGAATTTTGGCCTTTTTACCCCCCTTGAACAAAAGTAAAATCTCACTTTTCCTTCGCTCTTTTTCACATTTTTATTTATTCCAACTAAGTCGAGTAAAAACCACTTTCGTGGGCCACGGATTAGGTGCGGGCGCCACGCTCTAGTAATTTGCTTACGACCTTTTCTCATTTTGAAAAAAACCAGACGCAGTATAAAAATAGCTAATTGTAATTAGCTGTTTTGCACGTATTTATAGGGCTTTCACTTTTTCCTGAATTCCCAATATGAATTGGTTTTTTTCAATTGTCTTAAATATGTAATTTTTTTTAGATGGGTTGTGGGCGCAACTATATGTCGAGTGAGGGGTAAATTTTCCATTAAAAATTAAACTAAAACGAGGATTAAAATTGTAGGAACACCGTTAAACAAAAGTTTATTCCATCCGTTGATTACGCAATTAACATATTTTTAACCAAAACCAACTAATTATGTTAACTCTTGACATTGTTGCGATCCCGAAGGATGATCCGATCGCATTCACTTTCTTTACGGGATACATGGCCATGATGGCAGCTTCGGTATTCTTTTTCTTTGAGAGGGGGCGTGTAGAGGGCAAATGGAAATTGTCGCTACTCGTTTCCGGTTTGATTACCGGAATTGCCGCTGTACACTATTATTACATGCGTGATTACTACATGGCTACCGGAGAGAATCCCACGGCTTTGCGCTACATTGACTGGACCCTTACGGTTCCGCTGATGTGCGTCGAGTTTTACTTGCTCACCAAAGCGGCGGGCGCCAAGACGGGTTTGCTCTGGAAATTGATTATTGCTTCCGTGTGGATGCTCGTCGCGGGCTACATCGGGGAAGCTTTCAATCCTCCGGGTGGAAGTACCACGCACT